>DHLT01000041.1:0-4907 GCA_002405405.1 Ignavibacteria bacterium UBA4661
GATGGAAGTAATATTTACGATCCGTCAGCCGATGTTGTTTCTATTCGCAAGCGAGGCGGCATGGTATTTCAAAAGTCAACACCATTCCCGAAATCGATTTATGACAATATCGCTTTTGGTCCTCGTTTGAATGGGATCACTGATACTGAAACATTAGATGAAATTGTCGAGCGATGCCTCAAGCAAGCCGCTCTTTTTGAAGATGTTAAAGATCGCCTTCAATCCAGTGCATTGGGGCTGTCCGGTGGGCAGCAACAACGATTGTGTATTGCGCGAGCAATTGCAGTGGATCCGGAAATTCTTTTGATGGATGAGCCATGCTCAGCTCTTGATCCAATCTCAACAGCAAAAATTGAAGAACTGATTGTCGAGCTCAAAAAGAAATTCACGATTGTTATTGTTACACATAACATGCAACAAGCTGCGCGAGTTAGTGAGTACACAGCATTTTTCTATATGGGAAATTTGATTGAATTTGATCGTACACGAACTATTTTTACCAATCCATCGAAAAAAGAAACTGAGGATTATGTGACAGGACGATTTGGTTAATCATTCTGTTATGTCGATATTATCCAATATGATGGTAAAGAACATATTTTTGATAGAACACTGTTGAATTTGATTTTTTCCTCTAGAGGGGGGGTATTATGCATCGCACGTTTGAAGAGGGGTTAGATAAATTACGCAGTCGCATTATTCGCATGGGTAGTCTTGTTGAAGAGCAAGTTGAATTTGCCTTTCGTTCATTACTGACAGGTAACCATGAATTAGCGCGTATTGTATTGGAGCGCGATGCAAAGGTTGATAAACTCGATATTAAAATCGATAAGCAATGTCAAAAGATTTTTGCCTTAAACCAGCCTGTAGCAAGCGATTTGCGTCTCTTGCTTGTCGCGCTAAAAATGAATAACGAACTTGAGCGTATTGGAGACATGGCGTTTAACATTGCGCGTATTACATTAGCTGATACCAATATTCCAATTCTTGCAGAACGCTTGGAATTAAAGAAAATGACCGAAGGCGTTTTCACGATGGTGAAAAATAGTATGGATGCTTTCGTCAATAGTGATCCTAATCTTGCCTATCATATCTTGAATACTGATGAACATATCAATGCGATGGAGCGTGCTGCGACAGATCGTTTAATAGGCATTATGCAGTCGGAGCCTGCGATTGTGCGAAGTGGTGTAGAAATGATCGTTGTCCTTCGCAATCTAGAACGTATGGCAGACCAATCGACTAATATCGCTGAAAATGTGATTTTTCTTGTTGAAGCAAAACTCATTCGTAATACGCATGGAGCACAACAGTCGGAATCTGCAACGTCGACCGATGTGTGGTCGGACGACGACGACAAAGAGTCCGCATGAGATGAGCATACGGACTCTCGGCAAGCTGAAGTACAATATTCACATATATTGCTGAAGATTCTTTCTACGCAGAAGATCGACGATCGATTTAACATTTTGTGATTCACCACGACGACAAATCATCACACAGTCGTCGGCTTCTACAACAATGAGATCTTCTACATCTACGAGTGCAAGTAATTTTGTGCGAGATTGTACATAGCAGTTCTGTGTATTGATAATGATAGTATTCCCCTCGACGGCATTGTTCTGCGCATCTTTACTTGCTAAATAGTATGCTGCATCCCACGAACCTACATCACTCCAATCAAACTGTCCCTCAATGACATAGCCCATGTCAATGTGTTCCATAATTCCATAGTCAAAAGAAATAGAACGTATTTGTCGATACATATACTCGAGCAAATTGCGCTCTGCATCTGTGCCAAGTGCCTTTTCCCATTGTCGATAAACATAGACAAGATCGGGTAAACATTCGTGAAAAGCACGCCGAAGGACATCGGCATGTGCAATATAGATACCGGTATTCCAAAGGAAATCGCCGGATGATAAGAAACGTTTTGCAGCCTCTTCGTCCGGTTTTTCGGCAAATGTGGAAATTCTGTGAATTGCACCATAAGGTGAACTTGAGGTATCACCATTATTTATGTCCAGATCATATGCTTGGATATATCCAAAACTTTTCTCAGGTCGAGTTGGTACAACACCAATGCTGACTATACAACGAATAAATCCCGCAGAATCCATTGCTTTGGTGAGTGTTCTCTGGAATTCACGAACATTCTGTATTGCATGGTCGACCGGAAAAAAAGCACACATGATATCGTCAGAAAAACGATGTGTCAAATAGTGCAAAGCTGTGTACATACATGCCGCTGTATTTCGCCCGAAGGGTTCCATCAGAATATTATTCTGTGAGAGTTCCGGAATTTGCTCCATGACATTACTGATCATATTTTCTGCGGTAACAATAAAAATATGTTCCGGCTCAAAAAGACCTCGCATTCGGTGGTAAGTGTTTTGTAATAGGGAAAACGAATTACCTAAAGTCAAAAACTGTTATGGTTTTGTTTCCCTGCTGTGAGGCCACAAGCGCGCACCGGAACCACCAGCCATGATAATTGCAATACGAAGCATAAAGTCGAGTGAGATAGTGAAGGAAAGAGTTCAAGTATGAAACTATCAGTAGCAGTAATGAATATAAGCTGTAAGAGTAAGTAGAGTCAATCCTCATATATTCGCGTTACACGAGGCGCAATGCTCGTAAGAATTTCATACGGAATCGTATCTGCTTGGCGGGCAAGGTCATTCGCGGTGATTTTCTCATCACCGCCAGTGCCAAGTAAGATAACGGGTTCGCCTATGCTCAATAAACTTGCAAGTGTAGGATGAGCTGAAAGATTGATCATACATTGATCCATGCAAATAGTGCCAATAATTGGAAAACGTTTGCCACGGATGATACATTCTGCTTTATTCGTTAATGTACGATGAAATCCATCGCCATAGCCAATGGGGATTGTGGCAACGCGAATTGGCTCAGGTGCGACAAACTTTGTTCCATAACTTACTGACTCACCTGTTTGTACATTACGAATAGAGATGATTCGTGTATGCAAGGTCAGTACAGGTTTAAGATTGGCATCAGTATCCGGGGCAGAATAGCCATACAATGCAATGCCCGGGCGTACCAAATTGCACTGACTACCGGGATAATGTAGAATCCCTGCTGAATTGCTTGTATGAATTTCTTGAAAGGTAAATCCATTATCCTGAAGCTTGAACAGCACGTCATGAAAGCGAGACAATTGCTGATAGGTGAATGATGAATCCTCTTCATCAGCACGTGCAAAATGTGTGCAAATACCAATAACATTGATGTTGGAATATTGTTGTGTTCTATGCATTACATCAAGAGCTGACGAAGGTTCGATACCGTCGCGATGCATTCCGGTATTGATATACAGATGTGCACGAAGTGTGTTTTTCTGCTGTTTTGCAACAGCATCGAAGTGATGAAGGATATTGTTGTCAGCAAGCATAAATTCAACATCCGATTTTAGAAATTCTTCTGCATCTTCATGGAATGGGGGCATCATTGCAAGAATACGACCTTGAAAGCCAGCAGTGCTCAGTTCTGATGCTTCTTGTACCCATGCAACACCACACTGATGAATATTTGCTTGTGCTAGAATTCGCATAACAGCACTGGCACCATGTCCATAAGCATTGGCTTTTACCATTGGTAAAAGTTTAGCGTTTGCTGCACGGTTTTGAAGGTAATGTGCATTTTGGAGCAAGGCAGTGGACGAAATACGGGCTTGCGTTGCACGTTGTGAAAAATGATGCAATACTGTCATACCTACCGAATGAAACTAAATTATGCACTCCATTCAAATGAGTGCCGTAACTCTTCGTGACTTGCTCCTGCACCGAGCATAGTGATAAGCTTGATGCGTGCTTTTTGTCCGTTAAGATAATCTGCAAAAATTACTCCTGCCTGATATAGCTGCTTACCTGCTCCTTGATACGCGTAGAGATGCTCGACGCGACCAATCGGACAGCGTGATACAAGAACAACGGGAATACCTGTTTTGATTGCATGAACAATTTCCTCATACATCTGGGGAGGAACATTGCCCACGCCCATTGCTTCAATGACAATACCATTGGGGCGCATTCCTACTGTTGCTTGTAATATTCGTGCCTCTGATGATGTGTAGCATGTGAGCAAAGGAACAAATGTAGGTAATTGCTTAACGACAAAGTGATCACGATGTACCGGTTTACGATATAGCATTACTGCACCATTGACAATGCGACCGATTGGTCCAAAATTCGGACTTTCAAAAGTGGAAACATTTGAGGTGTTGAGCTTAGATACTTCAGAGGCGGCATGAATTTCTTCTGCTAAACACACTAACACACCTAAGTTCTGTGCGCGTGGATGCGAAGCGATTGCAATACAATCTCTCAGATTGCGTGGACCATCCCAATCAGGTTCACTGGAGTTACGCATAGAACCAACAACAACAATAGGTTTATGCGTTGAGATCGTACAATCTAAAAAATAAGCAGTTTCTTCAAGAGTATCTGTACCATGAGTTACGACAATTCCATCAATATCGGAAGTATCTGCATGGTGTTGAATCAATTGGGATAATTCCCACATGATTTCGGGTGTGATATGCGGACCGGGATACTGCCCAAAATCAATAACACTAATATCTGCGTGTTCGTAGACAGACGGAGTTCTCCGCAAAATGTCTTGCCCGGAAAGACTAGGGACAATTCCTCCGAATGCCTGATCGACAGTCATGGAGATTGTTCCTCCGGTAAAGATGATTAAGACACGAGATCTTTTGTTGGAATGTTTATAAGAAAGTCCGGATGTTTCACCGACAGTATGATCCGTATGATGTAGGGCATAAGGGTATTGCATTATACGACCTTAAATAACTTTAACAATGTTACAGATACAATACTACGAACTCATCTTGCATTATAGGCAATGACCTGCTGAGTTTTTTTTCG
>DHLT01000041.1:5081-8501 GCA_002405405.1 Ignavibacteria bacterium UBA4661
AACAGCAAACTCAAACCACAAGGGATTTGTAAATTCAAATATGTGAGTTATATCCTTGTTTATCATAGTTGTTATACCATGACTTTCACTTTCAGATACTCTTTACGACAGCTTCTTCGAAACGCAAGACACCATAGGTTCATGGTAGTGACAATTTGGTTCATGTGTATCGGTATATATGCAACAGGTCTGACCTCATGTTCACTTTTTCGTCCTTCGTGTCCCGAACGACCGCTTCCTGCATCGCTGGGAGCATCAGTAAATACTGGTAAAGATGAAACAATGCCTTTCGTCGTCAATGGCTATGTGTTGTTTTCATCAAATCGTCCAAGTAAAAATAATCCCACAACATTCAATACTGAATTTGATGCTTTACTGATACGGACTTTGAATGGTGTTAATTCTGTATTAGATGCAGGACGAGCATTGCCTAAACTTACTGTGCCAACAGATGGAGCCATGTCGTCATACTATGATGCAGGAACCGGATTTCTTGAGTTGTATGGCAGTGCCTTTCTTGCTGGCAAGGCAGGGAGTAATGCAGATATTTTTGTCATCACAAATGAAGACGGAAAATTTTCTTCACCTGTACCGGTGGCAGGCATTAATACACGTGGTTGGGAGGCGCATCCCGCTATATCGGCAGATGGAACGATTTTGATTTTTGCATCGGATCGTCCCGGTGGATTTGGAGGCGCAGACTTGTACATGAGCGAGCGACAAGATGACGGTACTTGGAGTACTCCTATCAATATGGGGGAGAAGGTCAATTCCAAATATGATGATATGGCACCGGCATTTTCGGCAGATAATTCGTTTTACTACACTACAAAACGATTTTCTAAAGGGCGGCAGTTCGATATTGCTTTTGCTAAAATTTCCGATGACTCATGGGAAGAGCCGGTACTGATGGATGCACCGGTTAATTCTACATACGATGACATGTATCCTGCAGTGAAGAATGACACCTTGTATTATTCGTCGAATCGTCCGGGTGGTTGCGGTGGGTTTGATTTGTATGCATTTCCGTTGTGCGCTCAAGTGCGTGTACGGGGTGTGGTTGCATCTGTCTATGAAGAGCAGACGGCAGGAACAATTCTCGTTCTTGACAGTAAAGGTGAAGAATATGCAACAGTTCCAATTGACGAGAAAAAGAGCTATGATATGCTTTTACCATCTCGTGGTGTCTATATTTTGCGCTATCAAAATGCCTGCTATCGAGGTGTTCCCATAGAGCAAACTGTGAATACACCATGTTCGTCAAGTCCCGTAGTACTGCGTATAAACTTCGATGTCAGTGCTATGTTGGCGCAAGTTCCGGAGTCGGCACGCCGTTCGGAGGAATTCACGATGCCATTTTTTACGACAGCACAATTTATTCCACCGAATGAAGAGTCACTTGGCGATTTGCAATTACGTCAGGCATATAACATTGTTATCGGTAAAATGAAGGAAGTGTCGAATGATGCTGAAGCATCTCGCTATGCAAAACAAATTGAATCGATGGTAAAACGTATTGTCCAAACAACTCGAGAAATTGCAGGTACGGAAGATTCCGGTGCATGCAATAGTCCTATTCAACATCACGCCGTAGAAATTCTGGTCGAAGGGTACACAGATTCTCGACCTTTCGCTCCTTCTGCAACCTATCAGGGAGAGGCAATCGCCGATGAAGAATTTGGTATCATGGCAAAACCAGGGCAAAAAATGACCAATGAACTACTTTCCCAATTGCGTGCGTATTACACAGCAAAAATGATTCGCTCTGCGCTTCAACGTGCCATGAATGGTCGTACCGAGTTCCAATCGGTGCGCTTCACGGTTGTAGGGAAAGGAGCAGTACAACAACATGTAAATAATCCTGCTGCGCAATCTGCTATGCGTAAAAAACAAGCAAAACAGCAACTAAAGCAGAACGATGCTCCAACAGTCGCTTCAAATCAAACAATGGATGCACATCGTAAAATAGTGGTTACTGTTCGCCAATTGACCGGAAACTAAAAATTGGAAATTGTTCATGCTCTATATTCGAACTCATTAGAAATAGTGATTGACTTACTGTTGCGCATTTCATATAATTGTATCAAGAGAGTTGTAACTCATTATAAAGTAGATTGTTAGTCGCAGACGAAAGGATACTTCGCACCAGAAAAATTACCAACAGAGAAACTACCAACAGAAATACTATATGGTATAAAAAGTCTATTTCGAAGAGCAGAAGGCAATAATTTCCACATCATTCTTTACTTGTATGCACCTCACCGTTGAGACTCATGCCACAAGCACCACTTCACATCAATGTGACAATTTGTTATTGTTTGATCGTTGGTTGCGGGTGTTGTTTTTGCCTCTATTCATACTTTGTCTTGGAAGAGTATCCACTACTGCTCAAACACCAAACGATGAGTTGGTGAGTCGTCAAACTTTTGTACGGAGAATTCAACTTGATCAAGCATGGCGTGTAGTTGATGCTCTTCCGCAACCTGCACAGCCGATGACCATTGCAGTGATAGCCCAAGGATTTGATCTTACTCATCCTGATTTGCAAGGCGTGTGGTTTACAAACACTGCCGATCCGATCAATGGACGAGATGATGATAATAATGGATTTATCGATGACAATCAGGGTTGGGATTTTGTGGGTAATCCCTCAAGTGTTTTGATTAGTCAGGGCTATACCGAAGAAGATAATATCGTACAAAGTCGCACAGCAACCAGTGCGCGAACAGGCACACACATCGCAGGAATTATCGGCGCACTACGCAATAATGGTATTGGCATTGCCGGTATCGCTCGCAATATTAGGATACTGCCGATACGCATTGGCACAGATGATTCCACGCAACAAGCTGTTGGTCGTCTTGCCGATGCTATCCGCTACGCTACGATGATGGGTGCGAAAATAATTGTACTGACCACTTCTACAACTGATCGTGCATTTTCTGCATATCGTGCACAAGAGCAAGAAGCAATCAATACTGCTGTGCGCCAAGGTGCTTTGGTGCTTGTTCCCGTACCATTAGTGAGTCAAACAGAGCCTATATCTACTCTTTTGTTTGATGAAACAACGTTTCCGGCAGGATATGACAATGTCGTGGCGGTAAGTGCCCTCGGCGATGACAACACTCGTTTGGCAACAACACGGGCAGGTAATCGTACAACCATTTATGCGCCCGGCGAGACCGTGTTTTCGACCCTACCGAATAATCAATATGGGGCGATCACGGGTTCGGAACAAGCTGTTGGCGTTGTTGCAGGTGTCTCTGCGTTGATATGGCAAGCAAATCCCACATGGACACCACAGCAAGTTACACAGCAATTACGCAGTGCTGCGGATAATACATGGATTGGCACTCAAACAGGTCGTTCGGCGTTGGGATATGGACAAGTCAATGCCCTGCGTTCGGTAACAGCAAACCG
>DHLT01000041.1:8625-15579 GCA_002405405.1 Ignavibacteria bacterium UBA4661
TACCGGCGGCACAAGTATTCCTGCACTCGGTCTGAGCGACGTGATTCAATTTTCCCTTGCGGATAATGTGCAGGGTAATCCGCTCACGGCAATTTCAAATACAAATGTTGCGCGACTTGCTGTACGCATTAAAAATTATCAAAGTGCTGTTGCGAATGTTACGGTGCAAATTCTTCCGGTGGGAGATTCTGCATTGATTGTTCCGGTCGATGCTAGTGTAATTCGCACAATCGCTTCTTTGCCATCACAACCAACGCGCAATGCTGAGTTTCTTGTGCAGCTGACACCACGAGCATTTCAGTCGGGCTTATTGCAGGGTGATGTGTTGGTAGTGATTCGCGCAGGAGACTATGTGCAGTACGTACCTTTGCGAATACCCATTAGTGCATCCCTAGATGGTGCGCGGGGATTGCTCGTCGCCAGTCGCATTGATTTGGGTGTAACTGCAACAAATGAAAATCTCAGTAGAGTTGTACAGTTGTTGAATCCAACAACGGTTGTACAAACCATTAACACGATTACTCTCGCTGGAGCACAAGCAGGCGAATTCAGCATCACACAACTGCCGCGATTACCTTTGGAATTACAACCTGGCTCAACGCAAACATGTACCGTTGTCTTTCGCACGACAAGTTCAACAGTTCTTGGTTTGCGACAAGCAGTGTTGAATATCCGTGGTGCGGATTCGCTTTATTCAACAGCGATTGTTGCAACACGCGGACTTATGAGAATTCCGCTTGAGTTCAGAGCTTACAATATAAATGATGTCACTGTAGTGCCGGTGGGGAATTCCACGACTTGGGCAACAAGTATATTGATACGTGCTATTCCTATGGCTACAACGGTAACCCTTTCGATTGATAGCTCAAGTGTTGACGCTGGAGATTTTTCTTTTGGTAGCGGATTTTCGAGAACGGCACAGCTATTCCCCAATGGCAGTGTGATAGATTGTCCGATTATATTTAGCCCTCGTACTGAAGGTCCTAAACAATTAGTTATCCGCCTGCGGAGTGTCGGCATGGCTGATACGCTGGTATATTTTACTAGGGGTGTCGGTATCCAAGCTAATGCTGATGGTGTGGTCATATCAGGTCTCATACGTACTCAACCTTCAAATTTGAGTGTTATTCGGCAGATCCGAGAGAGTGATGTCTTGTCCGGAGGAATTCGTGTGCTGAATGCTTCTACAAGTTCTGTAACGATAAGTGGTGTAAGCTTCACTGGGCTTGGCGCGGGTGATTGCGGTGTAGTTACCACCGGAACAGGGGTGGTTGCACTACCAACAACTCTTTCACCGGGGCAATCAGTCAGTATTTTTTTTTCTGGAGCACCAAGCAGAGTAGGCGAGACATACACGCGTGTACGGCTGAATTACACAACAAGCACCTCAACTGTACCAATCAGCATCCCTGCAGGTATTATCGTAGGGCAAGCACCGACGGGACGGCTGTTCACGACGCGGCTTCGCACCTTTGATCAAATTGTGAGTGCCGGATCAGGATTGATGTATCCTTCATTGGTACCGGTATTCCCTGATCGCAATACAGGTTACCAGCTCTTTTTCCAAGCCCGTGTAGGTGTGCAGACGACCGACAACATTGTATTGACTAATCCAACGCAAGCAAGTGCGAATGTAACGTCTCTTACGTTTTCAGATCCAAACTATCGTGTCGTGTCTGCGCTACCTAAAACTCTTGCTGCAGGACGATCAGATACGATTACTATTCGCTACACACCAAGCAGTTCGGTGTTTGCTCCTGTTCGTGTACAAGCAGAATTGCAGGTGGTTGGAGGTACAATGATTCGTGATACGGCACTTATTCAACCAAGTGTTGTACCGACATCGTACATTAGTGCTAATGGTAGTGGTCAGAATTTGATGACTCTCTTTGCCACTACCATGATTGGAGATACAGCATTTGCACTTACGGCACCCAATATTACCAATAATGGAACAAGTGCTTTGCAGGTTAATACAGTCGTTGTCGGCACTCATGCCGATGAATTTCAGGTGCTGGGTCTTGCACAATCACGCAGTGGTACGCTGTCCGTAGGAACAAGTGATTCGTTGGTTGTACGGTTTTTGCCACGCACAGCAGGTATAAAAACTGCTGTGATTATAGTGCAGGCTGGCAGTAGCACATTGCGGTATCAAATCGTAGCACGGGCAATCGAGCGTCCTATTCTTACTCTACAAGAAAGTGCCGTGAATCTTGGTTCAATAGGTGATGGTGAAGAGTTTGTTCGGGCAATTGCATTGACCGGAAGAAATCTGACCAACAACATCGTAGTTAATGTCAGTGGACACCCTGCACTTTTTTCTCAATTGAATGATAGTACGCGCTTCTTACGGAGCTACCAAGTTCAACCGAATGATGATGGTACATTGAATGATTCACTCAGAATACTTGCGGCACCACTCATACAACCTGATACGTTACTTGGTAGTGTACAAGTGGTGTCTGGAACTGCTTTAGCACAGACTGCAGTGAGTGCAACAGCACGCCCAACACTTTTACCACGTATTCGAACGATTGATCAACTTACCTATGATACAGTCTTTACAGAGATTGGTTCGGTTCGGACTTTATCGGTGAATGCTGTGAATTTAGTGCAGGATATTTTCATCAGTTTTCCTGCAGGCATAACAATTGAAGCTAATGGTTTTCTGTTGAGTCGTTCAGGTCGAATACCACGTTCAACATTTGATAGTTTATGGAATGTACGGTGGGTACCACCTCGTTTGAGTTTGGCGCAATTACAAACACTTTCGGCGCAAAACACTGTGATTCCATACCGCGATTCGATTCGCATTACGAGTGGTACGGTTCAACGAATTATACCAATCGTAGGAGCCATTACGCCATCGCCGGAGATAGCAGTTGACCGATTAGTAACATTCAACGCGATTCAGCAAGGTGAGGTGATTACGACGACGATTACCGTGTCGGCAGTACAGGTGGCAACGGGTGCTTCGATGCAACTACTCATGTCACCGGAAGATACTGACAGCATTCGAGTGATGAAGTTTGTGGTACGTGATGTACGAGGTCGAGTGCAGCTATTGGATACGATGATGATTACTTTGCCACAAGGAGCAACATTTTTCACAACGACCATCACGGTGCAATATGCACCCGTGGATGCAGGACAGAAAACAGGCGTGGTGGTCCTGCAAGTACCATCAGTGAACGGTGACACATTGAGTACAAGTATCGCAGTATTAGGTACAGCACTACCGCGACCACGTATGATTGCAACTACTCAAGGTATTGAATTTGGTACAGTACAAGTGTTTTCAAACACACCACGGATCTCTGATCTTGTTATGAGTTCTGTACGAGACACGGTGCGGTGGCGGATTGTGGGAGGAGAGTTATCACCATTTTCGGTGGAAGTTGCCAATCAGAGGTACTTAAAGAGCGGTGCATTTATACCAAATGAGATCAATAGAGTGGATACAAATATTGTTATATGGTTTGAGCCATTAGAGCAGAATCGATATGTGGATACGTTGCGATTTATGTCGTCAGACTTTGGTGTGTATGATATTATCCTTGGAGGTTCGAGCTCGACAGTAACGAGTATTAGCTATCGGCAGGGTGTGCGTGGAGTGGTACAGATTGTGCCCACAGAAGTAGATGATGAAATGTATATCCTGACGAAAGACAACCTACCGGGAAGTACGAAGATTGAGTTCTTTAGCGTACTTGGGCAGAATATAATGACATATCGTATGGAGAATCTTGTGTCGGGTCAGTATCGCATTCCGATATTTAAGCAACAGATACCACGTGGTCTTTTGTTTTGGCGGATAACCAAAAGCGAGAATACCGAATTCAGCGGGCGGATATTTATTCGTTGATTACACAGGCACACTTAAGTATAAGTTACGCTTTGGCAATACAACACACAGTTAAATTTTCAATATTATTCTCGTGATATTATGAACGCTTTCTCACATATTGTTTGCAAGATAGGCATTGCTTTTGTCGTGCTGTGTGTACCAACATTGTCTCTCTTTGCTCAGTTGTTGATTAACTCTTACTCTCCTGCGCGCAATGCTCCTTCTGCATCGCGCACGGGTAATATCACGATAACCTTCGACCAGAATGTTACCTCCGCCACCGCTTCAGCAAATGTACTCAAGGTGTTCGGTTCGCAAACTGGCTATCTCTCAGGCAAAGGGACATATTCGCAGAATAATGCAACGGCAACATACATACCGCCTGCCGGTGGGTTTCGTCCGGGCGAGCAAGTCTTTGTAACAGTAACAAATGCACAGACAACGGGATTTGTTTCAACTACAAAAAGTACGGTGCATAGTTTCTGGACATCTGCGGCAAATACTGGTGGAAATTTTAATCATGTGCAATCAACAGTAGCCGGTCAAGGATTTACCCAAAATAGCATACTCGCCGATGTGAATAATGATGGCAATCTTGATCTTGTCATCGTTTTGAGCAACCCAAATAATGCACTAACCAACAATGTTCAAATTCGTTTAGGATTAGGAAACGGTTCGTTTTCTAATTCTCCCATTCAATATACCGAGCGAGTATGCGGACCTGTTGTAGCCGGAGACATGGATAACGATGGCAATGTTGATCTTCTGATTCCAATCTCAACAAATGGTGTTAGCGACAATCAAGCGGGCATTTTATCGTGAAATGGAGTGGGAGCATTTCCCACACGAACCCAAAAAACGGTGGCTACAGCTAATGCAGGTTCATATTACGTAAGACCTGCTGATATGAATGGAGATGGCTTGTTGGATCTTGTTGCGACCAACTCTGATGCAAGTACAATTACAGTGTTATTAAATACTGGGGGCAACACATTTGCCTCACCTCGCAGTTTTGCCTACAATTCTCAGCCTAATGTCGCATTTATTCCTTCTCCGCCAAGTTTTTTTAATGTAGGGGATATCAACAATGATGGCAACTTAGATCTTTTAGTAATGGGTATCAACTTTTTGACAGTTGCCTTCGGTGATGGGCAAGGTGGTCTTGCGTTACAGCAAACTACATTTCCGGGAAGTTCATTCTCTAGCGATGGTCAATGTTACTTGCTTGATCTTAACAATGATGGCAACATAGATCTTCTGAGTCCATATGGTAGTGGCAATACTATTGTTATTGGTATTGGCAATGGCACAGGGTCCTTTACTATGTCGTATTTCAACTATAGCTCGTTTTATACAAACCCTTATGATCTTAATCCAGCAACCCTTGGTGTTGGGGACTTAGATGGTGACGGCGACCTTGATTTCCTCATGCCGCATAATCAGGGGGAGACTGGAAACATGGTTACCCGTGTGTTGAATAATGGTTCGGGTTCATTTACAACATCAGGCACGTTTACAGTGCCTGTGCCAAGTGGTTTTACGGATAATTATTTGTTTGGAAAATGCACTGTCGGCGATATCAATGGCGATGGTACAATTGATGCTGTGTTTTCAACAACGCTCTACCCTAATGGTCCAGCTGGGGGCAATTCACAAACCGGATTCGCTTCTTTTCTCAATCAAAGTGGTGCTTCTCCTGTTATCACCAATGTTACTCCTTCTTCGGGTGCAACAGGTTCAACAGTAACCATTACCGGTACAAATCTTAACCAACTCACCGCGGTACGTTTTTTCGGATCTGGTGGGGTAAATGCTACCGTCAACTCTAATACGCCAACACAAGTCGTTGTTACAGTGCCTGTAGGAATTACTGCGTCTGTTGGTCAGATATATGTACAGAATGCAACAGGGAATACATTGTCGGGAAACTTTACCGTGCTTTCAACATCGCTGACGGTGAATGCCTCTTCATTGAATTTTGGTTCAACAACAGCGAATGGCGAAAGTACTTCGCAAACCATGAGCATTCTCTTCGCAAACCTTGGATTGAATGAACGAGTGAGTTATACACTTTGTGGAACAAATAGTTCTAGTTTCAGTCTAAGCTCATCCGGCTTTAGCACGAATGCCTCGCAGACAATTTTTACGACGAATGTAACAATTACTTTTACACCAAATACAGGTATTGGTACATCGGTAGCAACACTAACGATAGCATTGACAAGTACAACTGCAACGAGTGTGGTGAATCTTTCTGCAAATGTTATAGCACAATCACCACCGACAATTACGAATATTAGTTCGACAACGGTACAGCCGGGAAATACAATTACAATCACAGGCACAAATTTTTCACGGACTTCTTCGGTAACAATTGGCGGTGTCGGTGTGTATCGGTATTGGGTAAGCTCACCTACATCAATTACAGCAGTCGTGGGAGCAGGATTTATCGGTAGTGGTAATGTCGTCGTAACAACGCCTGTAGGTACATCGAATGGCAGTAGTATAACCGTTAATGTAGGAACAACGTATATCAATCCACCTAATACGGCAGTACGTGTTTTGGGGCAGACAAACTTTACCTTAAATGGCGCAGGCAACGGAGCAGGCAACTTAGATAATCCTAATATCGGTGCCGTTGATCCTGTCACTGGAAAAGTTTTTGTGCCCGAGTACAATAATAATCGTGTCTTGCGTTTTGCAAATTATGCTGCGCTCACCAACGGT
This sequence comes from Ignavibacteria bacterium UBA4661, assembly GCA_002405405.1. Lineage (GTDB taxonomy): Bacteria > Bacteroidota > Ignavibacteria > Kapaibacteriales > UBA4661 > UBA4661. Next base: position 15,200 of record DHLT01000041.1, read on the forward strand.
ATACCGGCAGAGGCAGTCTTAGGGCAGACAGGTTTTGGTGTCAATACCAGTGGTAGCGATGCAAACAAAATGAGCCAACCAATAGCAGTTCATGTTGATGGTGCAGGTCGTTTATGGGTAGCAGATTTTGGGAATGCACGTGTCCTACGTTTCGATAATGCAAGCAGTAAAAATAATGGCGACAATGCCGATGGTGTGTTGGGTCAGAGTGGAGTTGGTGCGAATACGCAAGCAACAACCCGCAATGGCATGAGAAATCCGGCGGCAGTCTTTGCTGACGGTGGTGGACGTTTGTGGGTTGCAGACCTCACGAATCATCGTGTCTTGCGTTTTGACAATGCGGCAAACAAAGCCAATGGTGCAGATGCCGATGGTGTCAT
>DHLT01000041.1:15787-16261 GCA_002405405.1 Ignavibacteria bacterium UBA4661
GTGAGTGGCAATGGTGATTTGTGGGTTGCCGATCGATTCAATAAGCGTGTATTACGCTACAATAATGCGGCAGGTAAAGCCAATGGTGGCGGTGCCGATGCTGTGCTTGGGCAGTCAGATTTTTCAACCAATACCGGTGGTGTAACGCAATCAAAATTTAATGTTCTTCAATCCATTGCACTTGATGGAGCAGGACGCTTGTGGGTCAGTGAATTCAATAGCAATCGCGTGCTTCGCTTTGATAATGCGCGGAGCAAGGGGAATGGCACCAATGCGGATGCAGTACTTGGACAGCCGGATTTTAATAGTGGTTCGCCTGGTCTTGATGCAAATAGGTTTACCTCTGCAAAAGGTGTTTGGACAGATGATGCAGGTCGTTTGTGGATTTCCGACGGAGATAATAATCGTGTATTAGTCTTTGACTATGTAGCTTCAACCACTCTCACTGTCAGTGCAAGCAGTTTGAATTTCGGA
>DHLT01000005.1 GCA_002405405.1 Ignavibacteria bacterium UBA4661
CAATTCTTTTCCATAGGGAGAATAGCAACCGGATTGCGTTTTTTTTACATCGATCCTGATTATCACGCATGGATAGCTTTCGTTGATAATCCGCAAAAGCTCATTATTCCAGAACTCTTTTTTGGCTTTGTTTTTTAGTATGAATCATCTTGTTCGTTATTGGTTGTACATCATGCTGAGTGTTGGTAGTTGTTCTTTGGTGGGGTGCACGCAGCCGGCTACACCGATTGCTTTACCTGATTTTGAAAGCGGTGGCATACTTACATTGCTAAGTGCTGATCCATTACCTGATTCTCTTCTCAAAAAATTTGAGGGCGTATATTCTGTTGTTCTGGGTAAACAGATTTTGGGCGATTTTGTTGTGAGTAAACAAACACCCGGATATCTTTCTTTTTTTAATGGTGTTGATGCTTACATCATTCTACGAGCCGGTGTAATTGATTCAGCTATTGTCTTTGAGGGTGCAGGGCGATTGGCATTCAGTGATTCTACTCGACTTATTCGACTTATACTTCCCGCAGAGAAAGGAGGGCGTGAGATTCTCAGAGGTAGAGCAAGTGTTACTCCTGCAATACTCTTGCAAAGTCCTGATGATGCCACGCAACCATTAGAATTTCGGTTTGCGAGACCATTAGTCGATACAACACAAAACTTTATGATTTTTTCTCATCATGGAGGCAGAAATGAAGATCGACCGCCATATTCCGAAAATAGTTTGAATTCCATTCGCTTTGCAGAACGTTTTGGTGCGAATGGCTACGAAATGGATATACGCCTCACGAAAGACAATATCCCAATTTTATATCATGACGAAACATTAAATACGCGATTAGTCAATGGTGAATATGCTGTTGGTCCGGTTGCAAACTATACGCTCTCTCAATTACGTTCTGTCGCAACTCTCCGTGATGGTCAGCAAATACCAACGCTTGCTGAAGCCCTAGACGTCGCTGTCCGAAGGACTTCCTTAAGTTACATTTGGATTGATATGAAATTAGCAACTGCAGTACCCTATGTCATCCCAATTATACAAACCTACAGTAATCGTGCACTACAGTTAGGGCGAAACATCACTATTATGATGGGCTTGCCTGAGGCAGATATTGCCGATGCGTATCAGCAACATCCCCAAGCAAAATCAATTAAGACCATGTGTGAACTTGAAGAAAGTGATGTGCTACGCCTTGGATCTGCTATTTGGGCACCACGTTGGACACTCGGTACGCAAAGTAGGGAGATTATCGCTAATAATTTTGCCCAGAAAGGAATTAAAACAGTGTATTGGACAGTTGATGAGAAAGATATAATGCTAAAATTCCTTCAAGATAGAACATGTAATGGATTGAATACCAATCGTCCGTATTTGTTGTACTACATGTATCATATCAATCGACGAAATTAAGATCGGAAATTATTTATGGTATTTCAGTATTGTATATCTATCGTAATCGTTTGGCTTTGTTTCTGTGGACATGCTATATCCGCTTGTAGGATAGACGCTTGTGGGCAGGATACATCGGTAATAAAGAATAGTCAGGGATTACCGGAGCAATACCCGGAGCGAACCAATGCGAAAGTCATAAGAAATATAGCGTATACAGTGAATCAAGACTCTGTGAATAGCGAGAGTAACAAGTATTATGTCATGGTTGACATAGGCCTGGGCTTGACGCAAACAATTTCATCACTTGCTACTCCTTCCGGAGAGTATACGACGAGCGGATTTAATTCTAATCTACGTCTAACGGGAAGTAATAATCGACTGCTTTCATTCGGTGTCGAGACAGGTTATCAATTTATCTCTTCAAACAGCCAACGTTTACGAGTTTTCGGCACACGTGATTCCTCTGATTTTACGGGGCAATTATACGGTATGCCAGTAATGGCGGTACTTGGTATCAAAGAATATGGGCTTGCGTTACATGTCGGATTCGGATATTATCGTTTGTCATCTCGTGTAACATTTCAAAATGAAACATTTACGAATAGTGAGTGGGACCAAGCATATTCCGGTAGCTTAGCATATTTGTTCCCTCTAGGGTATCGTATGTATGCAACAATTGAGGGGCGTTTTGTACGATTGGTTGATCGGCAGAAAAGTCTATATAGCATCAATGCTCATATTGTCTTTCCACTTTTCCGCTTTTTTTGATGAATGAACGAAGAAATTACTTCAAGAAACTTTGTCAAGATGTTTAAAGAAAAGGTGTTGCCGTCATGAATCGTCGAGTCTTTTTTATATCCGCCTCGGCTATGCTTGCCGGTAGAAAGATGCTTACGGCACAGCATGATGTCATCAGTAACCTTGTCAAGAGTAATACTGAGGTACAAAGTCATCAATTACATCAGCATCGTCCTCTGTTGGCGATTGTAGGCGATACACAGCGCACAAGTTCGTTAGAGCATATATTCTTGGGGCGTGAGCAAAATGATGTTGAGCGTGTACTCATTGCTAACGCAATTGCTGAATACATGCCTCGTCATATTCTTCATCTTGGTGATTTAGTGTGCTACGGAGAAGAGCAAAAAGATTGGGCATACTATGATAGCGTCATGAAGCCTATACAAGCAACTGGTGCACTTCTGTACGCGACGCCGGGCAATCATGACTACGGCTTGGTGCGCCGATCAACAAGCTTTTTGAAACGAATGATCAAACACAGCAATAATCCTATACAAACATTTCCTGCTTTGGTCGTCGTAGAAAATATCGCTTGCATCATTCTTGATTCTAATTTTGACATGCTGAGTACACAAGAGATAGCCTCACAGCATCGGCGCTATGAAGAGTTGATCTCAGCAGCAGAAAGCAATACAGCGATTGAGCATATTCTGGTCACGGCTCATAATCCTCCATACTCAAATAGTGATCTTGGGGGGAATACAAAGGTCCAGCAGACCTTTGTACCGCTTTTTGAGCAGTCACGCAAAGCAAAGCTCTTTCTTTCCGGTCATGTACATTCGTATGAACGTTTTTTACTCCGTGATAAACATTATGTTGTCAGTGGCGGCGGCGGTGGTCCTCGACGCACTATTCGCACTGATGTCGGCAGACCCTTTCATTCTGATATGTATCGTGATGGTGAAATGAGAGCATTTCATTTTATCGTTCTACAAAAGCAAGAAGCGGGTATCATTGCACAAGTAATGATGTTAAATCAGCAAAGCCGGACTTTTCATGTTGGTGATAGTTTTTCATTGACTTGAGATAGTGCTTGTTTGCTATCTTTGCGGTTAGAATACCTTGACACTGTATTTTCGTCAATATCTTTCAGTGCATCTATGAATATCGTTGAAAAAATTCTCAATGCGATTACCAAGCAATATGTCTTCAAGCGTAATGCCTACGATGGTGCGTTTCGTGCGCATCGCAATAATGAACCGATCAAGCCCAACGAAGTCGTTGAATTTGCAGTTGAAGAAACAGATGGAATTAAGTATGTGGTAGAAGAAATTCTTGCTTCTGACCAAAAAGTAAGGATTCGTCGTATCGCTCCCGATGGTACGCGCTACGAGGCATATACGGTGGCTATTGGACAGGTTCGGCATCCGGTGCAGAATTTACCGATTCGCAAATAATTTTTCACCAAAGCATAACAACACCGTTCCAATGCAATGCTTGGGCGGTGTTTGTTATTTTCAGACGGAGTAATCGGATGGCACGATTTAAACTTTTGATTGAGTATGAGGGTACGCGATATAGCGGCTGGCAAGTGCAACAAAATGCTCGCACAATTATGGGCGAGATTCTTAAAGCAAGCTATGATGTCTTTCAAACCAATGACATTGAGTTGTATGGCGCAGGTCGTACGGATGCGGGTGTTCATGCCCTCGGTCAGGTTGCCCATCTTGATGTACAGACCATGCTTGCACCACATGTCGTACAGATGAAAATCAATGACAAATTGCCTGCTGATATAAGCATTATTTCTGTTGAAAAAGTTGCAAAATCATTTCATGCGCGCCACTCGGCATTATATCGCTCTTATACCTATATCATTTCTCAAAGACGAAGTGCTTTCGGGAAAACGATTACGTGGTGGGTGAAAGATCGACTCAATACGGAAGCAATCGACGAAGCATTACAACTTATGGTGGGGATGCATGATTTTCGTTCGTTTACTAATGATGACCCCAAAGAAAAATCCACAAAAGTGCTGATCGAAGATATTAATCTGCATGTCGTTGATAATGTGATCATGATTGATATTCATGGGTCACATTTTTTATGGAATCAAGTGCGCCGTATGATCGGGGTTGCTGTTGAAGTGTGTAGAGGCAAGATGACGAAAGCAACAGTAGAAAGGTTTTTGTCGAGTTACTCTCATGACCCCGCCCAGTTTACAGCGCCACCATCTGGTTTATACTTAGCAAAAATTTGGTATGAAGGGGATGAGAATCAGCCTCTGCCACGCTTTTTGAATTTAGTGTAGGCTATAATGCAAAGCACTTTATTTCAATAATTGACCACTCAATCGCAGTATTTCTGTTTCGCTGATACGAGCATTAAGTAATGCCGTGAAATAACGGTTCTCTGCAAAAAAAAGTGTTCGTTGAACATCACGAAATTCAAGTGCACTCAATCCACCGAGCTTATACTTTTCAAAAGCAATTTTCGCATTCAGTCGTGCTGTAGATAAGCCTTCCGATTCAAATTGTGCCAGCTGAATATTGTTGTCATAATCACGAAGCAGAGTAGCTACTTGTGCTTCGGTTTGAAGCTTTATCTGTGCAAGGTTGAGTTCGTTTGCACGACGTTGTAATTGAGCTACTTCTACTTGTCGACTAATATTCATGCCTGCAAAAAGTGGTAGAGACAATTGTAATCCTATGGAGCTAAATTGATTTTGATTCAAACCCACAAGTCCAAAGTTTTGCTGCCCGCGATTAAAGCCAAATGTACCAATAAGATTGATATCAGGAAGATGTTGCGCACGTGCAATAGCAATATCGTTTTCGGCAATTTCTATTGCCATACGAGCAATTTGCAATGCAGTACTTTGTTGCTCAATACGTGACCTAATGTCATTAAAAAAAAATCGGGTTGTCGGCATTGTTAATGAATCACTCAATGTGAACTCGATTGTTGCAGGTCTGCCAATTAAAACATTGAGTTGATTTTTAGCATTCGCAATAATGATATGTTGCCGAAGTACTGCTGCACTATCGGCATTCATGTCATTGCGTGCTTGCAGGACATCAAGATTTGATGCCGCTCCAATGCCGACTTTTGTTTCAGCAAGTCGAAGACGCTCTCGTGAAATAGCGAGGGCATCACGTTGCGAAGCGAGGAGATACTGTTGTTGGAGAATAGTCGAATAGCTTTGAATGATATTCGCAACAGATAATTCTACAGCATTTTGCAGGGCAGTTGAGGACTGTGCTTGTATTTTTTCCAGACGGTCTTTTGCAGAAAACATTGCCAGACCATCAAAGAGTGTCCATGTAAGTTGGATGTTGGAATTAAGCTGATCGCTATGCGCACCGGTAAGTTCTTGAGAAGAATTATCGCGTAAAAAAACCTGTCGAATATTATTGCTTGCACCTGAGTATGTGGCGTTAAGAGTAACATTGGGCAGCATTCCTGCATTGCCGACAGTGTTGTTCGCTGTAGCAATATCAACAGCATTCTTGCCGATTTTAATGGCAAAGTTATTTTCTAAACACAGTGTAATTGCTTGTTGAAGCGTGAGTTGTTCTTGTGCATGAACACGCAGTGGGTGTATGCTCCAACACAAGCTAAGGGTAATCAATAGCACTCGCAATGGGCGTATCAAGGAACATGTCATAAGAGTGTGCATAGGAGGATAAATCAATGTTATGCTTGAGTGTGTTCAAGAGATGCTTGCTCATGTTCTGTTGGCTCCGTTTCTAACCGAGAGTGCATTGTTTTCGTCGTAATGTACGAGTACATTGCAGGAACAACATACAATGTTAGAAAGGTTGAGAAAACCAAGCCCCCAATGATTGCAATGCCCATTGAAACACGACTTTCGGCACCTGCACCGAGAGCCAGAGCAATTGGCATCGTACCAAGTATTGCTGTGATACTTGTCATTAGAATAGGTCGTAAGCGGGCAGTTGATGCTTCGACAATTGCCTCCGCTAATGGAGAACCATGTTCTCTCCGCTGATTGGCAAACTCGACAATGAGAATTCCATTTTTAGCAACAAGACCAATAAGCATGATAATGCCGATTTGGGAGAAAATGTTCACCGTCTGTTTGAAGAGATACAAGGTCAATAAGGCACCGGCAAGAGCCAGCGGGACAGTTAATAAGATAGTCAAAGGATCGCGGAAACTTTCGAATTGCGCAGCAAGCACCATGTAAATCAACAGTAATGCCAGCACGAAAGCAAAAATCAAGCTGGAAGAACTTTCACGTAAATCGCGTGCTTGACCATCCAATGCCGTTGAAAATGTTTCATCCAAATGTTTACGAGCAATTGCCTCTAAAATATCAATGCCTTGCCCAAGGGTTGTTCCCGGCGTAAGTCCCGCAGAAATCGTTGCTGAAACATACCGATCAAAACGGAAAAGTTGCGGCGGACTACTTCGCTCATTGAGTGCAATAACATTATCGAGGGGAATCAACTCATTGCGCGAGCTTCGTACATTGAGCGAACGAATATCCGAAGGCTTATCGCGGTATTGCTGTTGTACTTGACCAATAACTTGATATTGCTTGCCTCCTAGCAAAAAGAAGCCATATCGCTGACCACTCAAGCCTGCTTGCATGGTAGAAATAATGTCTTGCGTAGAAATGCCGAGTGTACGTGCTTTTTCGCGTAAAACATCAATGACAACCTCGGGCTTGTTAAATTTTACATCAACATCAACAACCTCAAAGGCAGGATGTTTGCTTGCTTCTTCCAAAACTTTTGGCAATACTTTTTTGAGTTTGTCGAGATCAGGTGCTTTAATAACAAAGGAGAGCGGTAAGGAGCGTCCACCTGAACCTGTACTAATGGACGGTTCTTGAATGGTGAATGCACGAGCATTATTTTTACTTCGTAATGTCTTCGAAAGTGCAGCGACAATCTGCTGTTGGGTTCGTTGCCGTTGTAGACGAGGCTTCAAAATGATACGCATAGAACCTGTGTTCGACGAACCACCCGTGAAACCCGGTGCAGTGATAGTAATTAGCCCTTCGCGCTCAGGAGTTTGTTCGGCAACAGCATCAGTAAGATCGGTAATATAGTCATCCATTGCGTTGAATGTTGTTCCTTCGGGCATAATCGCGTTAATACGGAATGCTTCACGATCTTCAGTAGGTGATAACTCCGATGGAAGAATTTTCACCGTCCATATAATTGTACCGATGGAGAGAGCCATAATAACGAAAGCCATCCAGCGAATTTTCATGAAAAGCACCAGAGAGCGATGGTACTAGTTGGTCATACCTACAAAAAACGGCTCAGTTACCCGATAGAACCAATTTGGCTGATCGCGGTGCCGCAAGAGTCGGGAAGCCATCATTGGTGTGAGTGTCAGTGAAACAAATGCAGAAATCACGACTGATCCTGCCAAAACAACCCCGAATTCTCGAAAGAGTCGTCCGGTAAGTCCCTGCAGGAAAATTACCGGCATGAAGACAGCCGCAAGAGCCATAGTAGTGGCAATTACAGCAAGATAAACTTCCGCGGATCCATTGATAGCTGAGGTATAGGGGTTTTCGCCCTTTTCAATTTTGGCATAGATATTTTCAAGAACAACAATAGCATCATCAACAACAATACCAATTGCCAACACAATGCCGAGCAGGGTAAGAATGTTGATTGAGAAGCCGGCAAAGTACATGATGAAGAATGATCCGATTAGTGAAATCGGAATTGCAATGATGGGAATCAGTGTTGTTCGCAAATCACGCAAAAAGATGAAGATCACCAATGTAACCAACCCAAAAGCAATATAAATCGTTTCGGTTACTTCTTCAATCGACGACCGGATAAACTTCGTATTGTCAAAACTTACGCCAACTGATATGTCTGGCGGAAAGTCTTTTTTTGATTCATCTAAGCGTTTGCGAACACCATCAACAATGTCGATATAATTTGATCCGGGTTGGGGAATGATAGCCAAGGCGACCATTGGTACGCCCTCGCGTCGTAAGAGTGTTTTGTAGTTCTCGGCGCCGAGTTCCGCATAGCCAATATCTTTCATGCGTATAACTGTACCATTTGATTCTCGAATAATCAAATTGTTGAAGTCTTCGACAGAATTCAACCGCCCCATTGTTCGAATAGAAAGCTCTGTATTAGCACCTTCGATACGTCCGGTGGGGAGCTCGATGTTCTCACGGGCAAGGGCATTGCGTACATCTTGTGGTGTAAGTTGGTAAGCAACAAGTTTATCGGGATTCATCCACAAGCGCATGGCATATACTTTCTCACCCCAAATGGCAACTTCGCTGACACCCTCAACAGTACGAACACGTTCTCGTATGAGGTTACGCGCAATATCGGTGAGATCTAAAAGATTTCGTTTATCGCTACTGACAGTGAAGGCGGCAATAGGTTGTGCATTTGCATCAGCTTTTTGTACAACCGGAGGATTTGCATCGGGAGGAATCCTATTGACTGCTTGTGATACTTTGTCACGGACATCATTTGCAGCTGTTTCAAGATCAATTCCAAGGTTAAATTCAATGGTAATATTGCTTGCTTGTTCTCGACTTGTGGATTTGATAACACGAATACCCGGAATACCACTCACGACTTCCTCAATAGGTTGGGAAATCTGCGATTCTATGACATCTGCATTCGCCCCGGGATATGAAGTAAAAACAGAAATCACCGGCGGATCAACAACCGGATATTCACGCACGCCAAGAAAGTAGAAACCTATGATACCGAAGACAACAATCGTTGCCGAGAGAATGATTGCAAGTACTGGTCTG
>DHLT01000328.1:0-11940 GCA_002405405.1 Ignavibacteria bacterium UBA4661
TGTATTACTTCGTGTATGTCGTAGCCCAGTCAAGCATTTCTGCAATGGTATGCAAAATGGATTCACGTGCGGCATAACCATGACTTTCAGCGGGTAGCATCACTAAGCGTGCTGTGCCGCCTGTACCTTGAATTGCTTGATACATGCGCTCGGATTGAATCGGGAATGTTCCTGTGTTATTATCCATTTCACCATGAATCATCAACAGCGGTTTTTTGATTTTATTGGCGAACATAAAAGGTGATACTTTCATGTACACATCGGTTGCTTCCCAAAATGAACGACGCTCGCTTTGAAAACCAAAGGGTGTGAGTGTACGATTGTATGCACCACTGCGAGCAATACCCGCGGCGAAAAGATCACCGGTATGTGCAAGCAAATTTGCCGTCATGAAAGCACCATAGCTATGACCGGAAACAACGACCTTCTTGCGATCAATCACACCCATCGAATCGAGTTTGTCAATCGCCGCTTTAGCATTCATCGTAATCTGTTCAACAAACGTATTATTCATGGTTTCGGGATCACCAACAATCGGCATCGTTGCATCATTCAATACCGCAAAACCTTGCGTAGCAAACCACAACGGTGAAGCACCTGACAAGCGTGTAAAAGTATTCGGCGAGGTACGCACCTGACCTGCAGTACCTGCATCGGAGTATTCCAGCGGGTATGCCCAAATCAGCACAGGCAGTTTAGTGCCGGGTTTGTAATTGGGTGGGAGAAATAATGTGCCGGAAAGTGGTACACCATCAGCTCTGCGAAATTTGATCAACTCTTTGCTCATGGCTTGAAGTTGAGGTGCAGGATCAGTAAAGTTCGTCAGAGCCGTGCGCTTACCGGAAGAGAGTTCGAGGGTAAAGAAATTTTGTGGCGATGTTTTACTTTCACTGCGAAGCAAAGCAATAGTACGTGCCGGGACTTTTGCACCTGTTTCTGCAAAACCGACGATAGATTCGAACTTGTCGCTTGCGCAAGTGAAGAGACGTTCTTTTTTCAATGTTTGAACATTGAATTTGTCAAGCGTTGGGAAAAATCCTTTGTCGCTTGCACCTTGACCATTGAGATAAATATTATCACCATCTTGCAGAATCACGGATGTGCCATCGGCACGAACATCCATCATGGGTGTGCCCGGATCATTGTATGCATCTTGCGCGCTCAGGTCGAACATAGTCTTCATGTTTTGAGGAGCATTCATATCCATCATATAGGTTGTGCGCCAACGACGATCGCGGTCAAACTCCGTAATCATACACATATCTTTTTGTGCCATCCATGCCATGCCTTGCACACGGTGTTTCATGTTGGTAACAAATTGCGGTTGCGCGGTAAATGGGGCGGAAAGTTTCATAACTTTATCGCGGAAAGGTACTTTTGCAATAGGATCACCGCCATCGAGTGCTTCGAGCCATACGAGTGTGGCAGGATAGAGTTGCTGCCAGCGGATATTGCGAACACCTGTCAGCACACCTTGTCGCGGAATATTGTCCGAAACGCCAAATTGCGCCATGGCTTTTACGAGTTTGCCACTGCGATCAAGAATATCAATACTCCGTGCAAAAAGCGATGCAGGAACACGATATGAAAAAGGACGTGTCAGGCGTGTGACGAGGATAAATTGTTCGTCGGGCGATTGCTCTACGGCATCGAACAGAGCAGGTTCTCCGATGTATTGCACGCCAAGTGTTTTCACATCGACACGAGCAAGTTGCGACATAGCATAGTACTCAAAGAGTCGCTCATCGGTAGGATTTTTCAGCATGTCTTGATAGGTAACATTCGCGGCAACTTTGCCTGAAGTTTGTTCGATGGCAGGTCCTGTGGGTATCGAGGAAACGACCGGAGCAGCACCACGCGAGGGTGCAATGGCATTGACAAGCAGAGCATTGTTATCTCCTGACCATTCCAAGGTAAAGCCGAGGATATTGTTGATACGCAGATTCGGCACTGCACGGGCAGATCCTGTCCGTGCATTGGCAATCCACAATTCAACACCATTACTGACATCAACAGTGAAAGCAATCCATTCAGCATTGTTCGACCAACGAACGAATTGGATATTTGCTCCTGCAGGCGTTTGGATCGGTACCATTGTACCGTCCATAAATTGCACTTTGAGTCCGGTGCGTTCACTCAAACGTTGAGGCGCAGTCAGTGCAGGATCAATGCGTAAGCCACCCAAACGCAAAATCGGTCGGGAAACGAGAGCAATCGAGGGATGTAATTTGTATGATACATGCACAAGAGCATTGCCGCGCGGGCTGGGAATAATCTGTGGAGTTGGTTCAGCATCCAGCATCTTGACAATATCTGCCGGTGGCAATTTGTAGCCATTATTTTGTGCTGAAAGTACAGACACGGCACACCAAAGCAAACACAGTGCCATAGATGATCTGCGAAGAAAAGAGAAGTATGAGGGCATACGCACAGACAAGAAATGAAGGAAAAGGAAGTGAATTGAAAACAGATGATGAAAATAAGGAAAAACAACAGACATGGTTGTTTTTGTACGCATCTCTGTCTTTTTGCTTGTCCTACAACAATGGTACAATTGCACAGGGCAATCACCTTGCATTATCGCTTCAGCTATTCTTTATCACAAACTCCTTGATCCTTATTTGGATTTTGTCTAATTTAGAAAAGTATCGTTCAATACACTGCTTTTCGACATGTTCTATCGAACGCATACGTATGCAATTTTTCGTTTCGTTTTTTCGAAGCACTATGAAGAAACTTGAAGAAGGCAACAACGCACGAATTAAGTGCTACTGCGAGCATAACAGTTTTACAGAACGGTTACGCGAATTGGGTATGACCGAGGGAACAACGTTTACTGTTGTGCGTAAAGCACCTTTCAATGGTCCTCTGCACATCAAATGTGGCTCCTGCCATTTGATGCTTCGCCCAGAAGAAACTCAATTCATCGACATTGAAATTGTGTGAGCACTTCAACTGAATTTCCTTCTCCCTCTGTTGCTTTTGTTGGTAATCCAAACTGCGGTAAGTCCACCATTTTTAATGCCTTAACCGGATTACGACAAAAAGTTGCCAATTTCCCCGGTGTCACGGTTGAGCCGGCAACTGCCACGCTTTCATTCTCCAAATCACTATCAAGCACATCTGCATCGAGTAGCACCTATACGGTCGTCGATTTACCGGGATTATACAGTCTTTCCCCAAAAACACCTGATGAAGAATTATCTGTTCGCGTTGTACGGGGTGAGCATGAGCATTATCCTCAGCCCTCAGCACTTGTGTATGTTATGGAAGCTACTTCCCTTGAAAAGGGATTGTTTTTCTATTCACAAATTGCTGAACTCGGCATTCCATTGGTGGTGGTGGTGACCATGATTGACACTGTCAAAGCGAATGGCGGTGTCTTTGATGATATCGCTTTGGAACATGCTCTTGGCGTACCGGTGATTAGCATTGTCGGGCATAAAGGCATTGGCTTAGAGGAGCTGCGCCATGCTCTTGCCGAACAGGCATTTCAAATACCAACACCTCTTGTAGGGAGCAATGCTACGATCGAAGAGCGTTATGCAGCTGCCCGCACAACAACGCTCGATGTCGTTAAAATGACAACCGATGACGTTCTGACAAGAAAAATTGACAAAGTTGTGCTCCACCCGGTGTGGGGACCTATGATTTTTGTCATGGTCATGGTCATTTTCTTTCAAGCCATCTTTGCTTGGGCAGAGCCGGCGAAAGAATTGATTGAGGGTGCCATTGGTTATTTGCAAGCATGGGTCGTGCAAATATTGCCCGATGGTATTGTTCAAGATTTTGTTTCTAAAGGAATCATTGCCAACGTCGGTGCTGTAGTTGTTTTTCTGCCGCAAATAGTTGTACTGACACTGATGATCTCTGTCCTTGAAGATTTCGGGTATTTGTCGCGAGCGGCATTTTTAGTAGATCGTCTCATGGGAGTGTTCGGTTTACAAGGACGTTCATTTATTCCCATTCTTGGTTCTTTTGCTTGTGCAATCCCCGGCATCATGTCGGCGCGGATTATTCCCTCGGAAAAAGATCGTATGGCAACGATAATGGTTGCACACCTGATGACGTGTTCAGCTCGTTTGCCGGTCTATGTCTTGCTTATTAGTGTGTTTGTACCGAGCACTACGGTGTTGGGTGTGATGAATTTACAAGCTGTTGTTTTGATGGGGCTATATTTTTTTGCGGGCTTGTCAGGTTTGATTATTGCAAAAATTTTTAAGTCCACCATGTTTGCCGGATCGAAATTGCCTTTCTTGATGGAGTTGCCTCCGTATCGTTTTCCTACATGGCGAACCCAATGGATAACGCTGTGGCACCGAAGTAAGTCATTCTTGACATCGGCGGGGACAATTATTCTTTTTCTCTCGGTAGTGTTGTGGTGCTTGTCGGCATTTCCGCGTGTGCAGGTGCCGGAAGGTATGACGGGCGTACAGGCAGAACAATTCCAATTAGAGCATTCGATACTTGGCACTATCGGCAAAACAATTCAACCGGTATTTGCCCCATTGGGATTTGATTGGAAAATCACCGTAGGTGTTCTCAGCAGTTTTGCCGCACGCGAAGTCTTTGTTGCCGTGATGGCTCAAGTCTATTCAGTTGATGTATCCGGTGGTGAAGATACACTTAAAGCAGTCTTGCAACAGTCGATTACTCTTCCGATTGCACTGAGTGTCATTGCCTTTTATGTCTATGCCTTGCAGTGTATTTCCACTATCGCTATCATGAAGCGCGAGACCGGCTCGTGGAAATATCCCGCGCTTGCTTTTGCGTATACCTTAGTGCTTGCCTATGGTGCATCGTGGCTGACATTCACGATAGCCCAGATGTTTTTGCATTAGCGATTGTTTTTCCTATTACGCTGTTTTTTGTCGAATATGAGCGAAGAGATTCAGTGCGCGAGAACGAAGATTCTCTACTATTGCGTACACAGCAGGTACCAGCACTAATGTGAGAATCATCGAGCTTGTCAAGCCACCGATCAGTACCCACGCCAAACTGTTTTTCCATTCTGCTCCGGCACCACTTGCAAGTGCAATGGGCAACATTCCCACGACCATCGCAACAGTTGTCATGACAATCGGGCGTAAACGTGAGCGACCTGCTTCGATAAGAGCGGCAAGGGTGTCCATACCAAATTCAACACGGTTTTGGTTGGTACGGTCAACTAAAAGAATTGCATTTTTTGTTACCAAACCCACAAGCATAATCATACCGAGAACTGAAAAAAGATTCAAGGTCTGGTGTGCAAGTGCCAGAGCAACCAAAGCACCGACAATCGCTACGGGTACGGAAAACAATACCACAAAAGGATAGACCCACGAATTATAGAGTGCCACCATAATGAGATAGACAAAAAGAATTGCCGCGCCGAGTGCAATGCCGAGTTTGAGAAAAGAATCTTCCATCATTTCAACATCGCCCTCAAAGCCAATACGTGTACCGGCAGGAAATTGTGTTGCGGAAATTTTTTCTTGAATTTCTCTGCTGACTTCACCGACCGAGCGATTTTCGATTTGCGCATACAGCGTTGCTGAATTATTGCGGTTTTTGCGATCTAATTTGGCAGGTGCAAGGGCTTCATGAAAACGGATGAATTGTCGTAATTCAATATTCTGCCCTTGTGCATTTGGTACAGTCAGTAAGCCGAGTGCTTCTGTACGTGAGCGTGTGGGGGCAGACATTTGCATTCGCAAAGGAAATTCCTTGATGCCTTGCGTTGTCATCATGCGGAGTTTGGTTTCGTCATCACCTGTCAGGGCTATGCGTAATGTTGTTGCTGCAATATCAGGCTGTACGCCAAGTGCCGCCATCATGCTGTGGTCAATATCCGCACGAACTTCCGAGCGACTGTTACCAGTCGTCAAGCGAATATCCTGTGTCCCTTGAACAGATTCGACCAACATACGGAGTTGTTGTATAGCGTACTGGACTGAGTCTCGGTTTGCACCGGATACCGTCAAGATAATCGGAGCATCGTTGGCAGTGCCAAGCAGACCGATTGCCGCTACGCGTACTTTGATATCAGGAATCGCCTGAATATGTGCTTTCACGCGGCGGATAAAATCCGTTGATGTACTATGCCGTTGCTTCTTCGGCACAAGAGAAAGTGTCATTTCCGCACCATTGCGTTCGCCGGCGGAAAATGCATCGGGTGGTGCGCCGACATTGACGAACATTTTTGCAAGATCAGAAGCAATGACGGGATCACGCCGCAAAGATTCTTCGATGGCAAGAAGGGTCTCATTGGTGCGGTCGAGCGGAGTACCAGAAGGTAATTCTACAAAAACAGATAATTCACTTCGGTCGGACGAAGACACAAATTCACCGCCAACATAACCTGCAACAACCAATCCAAGCGAACCAACAACGCATAACAGAGCGATAGTTAATGTCATAAAACGATGCCGTAAACTCAAGCCCAATACCCGCTCATAGACGCGAATAACAGCTGAAAAAGCACGCTCAAACATGAGAGCAAATTTGCCGAAGAATGTTTGTTGCTGAGTGCTGTCGTGAGTATCGTGGTACACAGCAAAACGGCTTGCTAACATCGGAGTTAAGGTGAACGATACCAATAAACTTGTTAGTGTCGAAATAACCATAACGAGTGCGAACTCGCGGAGAATACTGCCCACCATGCCGGGAACAATCGCAATCGGTACAAACACGACGACATCGACAAGCGTAATCGAAAGAGCAGAAAACCCAATTTCATTGCGTCCGTCTAAGGCGGCTTGAACTTTAGATTTTTTCATTGCCAAATGGCGATGGATATTTTCAAGAACAACGATCGAATCATCAACGAGAATACCAATGACAAGCGACATTGCTAAGAGAGTCATAAGATTCAGTGAAAAACCCATTGCCCACATACCAATGTAGGTTACGGCAAGCGAGGTTGGAATAGATACCGACACAATTAATGGATCACGCAAAGAATGAAGGAAAACCAGCATAACGAGCGCGACCAAACCAATAGCAAGAAGTAAATCGACATTCACTGCATGAGCGGCTTCGAGTGTAAATGCGGAGGCATCGGAAGCAACATCAAAATGCAAACCTGCATGAGTATATTCTTTTTCCATGCTGGACATTTCTTTACGAAGAAGTGCTGATACATTTACGGCATTGGCATCGGCTTGTTTATTGATGAGTAAGCCGATCGCTGTTGCACCATTTAAGCGATTGATGTTGGTTATATCTTTCATGCCATCATCAATCACTGCAATATTTTTCACACGGACTGTTGCTCCATTCGGTGCACTCAGAATCGGTAGTTCCATAATGTCGGAAACTCTTGAAAACTTTCCCGCAAGACGTACGGATACGGAGCGTTCGGAGGAAAGAACAATACCAGCCGGTGTATCGGTATTAGCAGATTTAATGGCTTGAACGACCATCGCCAAGCTAAGGTTATAGGCACGCAACTTATCAGGATCGATATTCATACGAATTTCACGCTCTTCACCGCCGATGAGCTGAATTTGCCCAACGCCTTGCAGCTGAGCTAAGCGAGGTTTTATTTGATCATTCATCAAGACAAACATATCGCGAGCATCAGGTAATGTACTAGTTGCAGAAATACGCATAATGGGTAAGTCATCAAGTGAAAAGCGCAGTACAGACGGCGGCTTGACCCCTTGAGGTAATTGTGCAAGAATCTCATTCACCTTTCGTTGTGATTCTTGTACGCACACATCGCCATTAGCATGTTGCTGAAATTCAATCGAAACAAAGGACATGCCTTCGGATGACGATGAGGATACCCTTTTGATATTGTTAATTGTCGATATCGCCTCTTCGATCGGCTTCGTAATGGAGGTTTCGACATCGGCAGGTGATGCACCCGGATAACTCGTAATAATTGTAACTGCCGGTGCTGCAATATTCGGCAGCAATTCGTAGCGTAGTTGGGCATAGCCAAAGATGCCAAGAACAACGCAGAACAAGAAAAAAACGATGATAAGAATCGGGCGTTTGATGGAGAGTTCTGTAAGAGTCATGGGAGCAGCACAAAGAAAAAATGAAAGAAAAAGTCTCGAAGATGAAGATTAATGCCGATTTGCAGTCTGCCCTGCTTGTTGTACTTGTACAGGGACATTCGGACGAAGTGTTTGTGCGCCGCTTGTGATAATGAGGTCGCCTGCTTGCAGACCGTACGTGACTTCGACTGTCGAACCATAGCTTTGTCCGATGCTGACATTGCGCTTGACCGGTATAGAAGAAGATTGGGGTTGTAAAACATAGACTGATCGCTCTGTGCCATTGCCAACGAGTGCTGAACGAGGAATGACAAGTGCATTGTGCATTGGTAGAGTGCATTGCAGACGAACGGTTTGTCCGGCTTTGAGGGGGTTTTGTTTTGAATTCTGAAGATGAATTTCAACTGTGTATGTACGAGCTTGGTCAGCTCTGTCCCCGATAAATGCAATGGTACCACGGAATTGTACATTGGGGTACACATCGCTCATAATGGTTACTGCTTGTCCTTTCGTAAGGCGGAAGACATCGTCTTCGGCAACCTGTGCTTTGATTTTGAGTGTTTGCATATCGAGGATGGTCGCTACTGTCATGCCGGGTTGAATCATACTGCCCACTGTAACACTGCGTTCGGCAAGAAGTCCGGCAATCGGTGTGCGGAGTGTGGCATCGTCGTATTGGCGTTGTGCAAGTGTGAGTTGATATTCAGCATTGGCGAGTGCAAGTTTGTATTGTTCCACTTCGACTGCTGTGACGCTTTGTTCTTTGTAGAGCTGCACAAAACGTTCGTAGTCTTTTTTGGCTTTGTCATGAGTTGCTTTCGCAAGTTTTAATGTACCCTCTTTTATCACTGCATCAACGGAAGCAATGGGCGCACCTGCGGGGAGCAATGTACCTTGTTCAGCATAGACTTTGAGAACACGACCTTGTGTTTCGCTGACAATTTGTACTTCTTGTCCTGCATGAACTGTACCAAGCATATGAGCTTGCTGTGCGACTTGCATCGTACGAGCAGTATCAACGACAACAGAGATATTGTGAGATATGGATAACGAATCATGTGTTGAAGTAGAGGATGAACTACTTGCATTGGCATCGTCTTTCCAAAAGAAGAAAAGACCTGCACCAAGAATTTCAATGATTACTGCTACAACTGCAAGACGTTTCCACGAAGATGTGTAGGAAATTGAGTGTGCCATAGGATACGATAGAAAATAGAAGAATGAATAGGAAAATCTGTGCGAACCTACGTCCTTCAAAGAGGAAGAGTTTTGACTTTATGACTGAAGCGACAAAAACCATGACTGAAACGGCAAAGAATAACCTTGCATGACGAAGAGATCTTTTTCTTCCGCTTCAGTATCATGTTTTGTCGTTTCAGTTCGATTGTGGGGAATTACCGATAGACAAGCACATAGTTTTGCGGAGTACTTCGCCCATCTACAGTGGCAGCAAAGACAAATCCATTGCATTGTTTCATTCTTTCATGATCGTTTATGATGTCGCAATACCCATCATTCAGTTCCTCTCTACATGCGCGATACCATGCTTTGATAGTGGTTTTACTTTTGGTACTTAGTGGAAAGGATATGCCTGTCTTTGCACAGATTCGCCTTTCATTAGAGCAGGCGGTACAAATGGCTCAAGCACAAAGTCGAGAAGTAAAAATTGCTTTGTTGGAAGAGGCACGTGTAGCACAGCGTAAGCGCGAAGCGGTATCCGCATTGCTTCCTCAGCTTTCAGTGCAAGGAAACTATACGCGCAATATTCAAAATCCTGTGTTTTTTCTTCCGGCAACGCTATTTGCTGCTCTTGACCCGACTGCTCCGCCTGCAGAACCCGGAGCATTAGTTGCAGTGCCCGCAGGATTGCCCAATAATGTTTCGCTTTCGGCAAGTGCTTCTGTGCCCTTGTATCAACCGGATGCATGGATTGCTACGCAGGGCGCAGATTTATTGATTGAGCAAAGTACCATTGAAACAGTTGCACACAAACAACGCAAACGGCGTGATGTTGTACGAGCATATTGTGATGTTCTCCTCGCAGAGGAATCCTTATCCGTTATGCAGGAAAATATCAAGCGCACAGAACAAACACTGCGTGATACACGATCGCTGTTTGCACGCGGTATGGCAACGCCGACTGATACACTGCGTGCATTTGTTGCCGTGGAAATGCTCAAGCCGCAACTGACCAAGCTCAAAAGTCAGATTCAGGCAACGCGACTTCAACTCGCTCTCATACTGGGAATACGTTCGGACGTGCCGATGATTCTCACATCAACATTGCAAGCAGAAGCAACTGAGGTTGAGAAGCGTTCGGGAGTATTACTTGCACGTACCGACGAACAGGATATGCAAGTCGGAAGAAAGAGTCGTGCCGATATGCGCCGTGCAGGAATGCAAACCATGTTGGCGGAAAATGACTATGCTCTCCAATCTTCTGCACATCTGCCGTCGCTTGTAGCGGTGGGGCAATGGCAGACGCTGTCGCAATCGGATAATTTTCGATTTGGTGATTACCGATGGGTGGGAATTTCATCGGTAGGTTTACAACTGTCGGTGCCAATTTTTACAGGTTTTCGAACATCGGCGCGTGTGGCAATGGCGGAGATTAGTATTGCTCAAGCCAAAGAACAATACGATCTGCAACAGCAAGTCATGCAAACAGAAATCTCGATTGCGCGAACCACAATGGCAGAAATAGTCGAGCGACTGAGTTTACAGAATCGAGTTGTGCAAGCGGCGCAATCTGCCTATCAATCAACACTCAATCGGTACGCACAAGGTCTTGTCCGACAGATCGAAGTAAGCGATGCTTTGCTTGCACTAACACAAACCATGACAAACACGAAGCAAGTGTACTATGATGCAATCATTGCAGAAGCAGACTACCACTTCGCACTTGGTAAAGAGTAAAAGGGAAAGATCAAAAAATGTGGCTTCAGTAATAGTGGTAATAAAATTTCAATGTAAGCTACGCCTAACAAAACATTTCTTGTCTGTAGTTATATTGAGTTTATCACACTGCTGTACTGTGTGTGTTGTTTCATGAAGTATTCTTTGTTTCCATGCCGACATTTACCTTTCGACAAATACGGTTTTTTTGGATACCATTGATTGCAGTTGTAACCAATGTTGCAGGGATTATTCTAACACTTTCTGATCCTATAGGTAAGCAGTTGGTAGCTATGATGGGTAATCCTTACATGGTATATGTAGACTGCTTTGTTTCTTCTGTCCTTGCTGTTCTTGTGTCGGAATTCAGTCTGCGACTTTTTCGTTTCTTACAACGGTACTACTCAATTACCCATGACTTACAGCGTTTGATTTCCATCCATGTGGTTGTTCTTTTTGTGGTGTGTACGGCATTGCTTATGGGCTATCAATTTATCATGTATGACGCCTCGCAACCCGAAGTTCGCTTTTACATCAAAACGACATTTTTGAATACAATTGTGATCACATTGGCACTGACGGCTCTTACCGTTGGTATGGAGTTGTTCAACCATCTTCATGCCGCTCGTGAAGAAGCAGAAAAACTACGTCGAGCTTCGCTTGTCGCACAAAATGAGGCACTACGCCAACAGCTTGATCCACATTTCTTATTTAATAATTTGAATACGCTCTCAGCATTAATTGAAGAAGATCCACCATCGGCAACGCACTTCGTTGGGGCATTTGCCGATGTGTATCGCTATGTCTTGCAAAATCGGTCGCGCGATATGATTTCACTGCGTGAAGAATTAGCATTGTGTAATTCATACCTATATTTGGCAATGATTCGGTTTGGTGAGAACATCCGTGTAGAACAATCTATTCCCGATATGTATCATGATTTGCAATTGCCACCGCTGACCTTGCAACTCCTTCTTGAAAATGCGATCAAACACAATGTTATTACCCGTGATAAACCATTGCAATTATCAATGACCATTGCAGAACATGATAATGGTAT
>DHLT01000328.1:12091-19750 GCA_002405405.1 Ignavibacteria bacterium UBA4661
ATGGTATATGGTTGTCTGTAAAAAACACACTTCATCGTACTCGTGTCATACACAAAGACTCTACGAAAATCGGCTTGTCCGCACTGAGCCAACGGTATATGGTGTTACAGTATCCTGTGCCGATCATTACCGAAACAAATACAAGTTTTTGTGTCCGTGTACCATTGGTTGTGGGGAACTCTGTTCCGCAGGAGGCAGGAGTATGAATATCTTGATTATCGAAGACGAAGCTCTTGCTGCAAAACGCCTACAGCGGTTGTTAGGCGATATTGCCAAAGAGCATGACCTCCAAATTATGGTCGTGGGAGTTTGCGAGAGTATTGCTGAGACCATCGCATGGGTACATGCGCGGCAAGAAAAAAATAATGCTATGCCCGATCTTGCACTATGTGATATTCACTTGGGTGATGGACAGTCCTTTGAAATTTTTGAGCGAGTAGCAATCGATTTTCCGATAATTTTCACGACTGCTTTTGATGAGTATGCACTCAAGGCATTCAAATTGCACAGTATCGATTATCTTCTGAAACCCATCAAAAAAGAAGAACTGTATCGGGCATTACAGAAATATCAAAAGATTGTCGATCAAATGCAATCCTTGCATGCACGCGAATCGGTATCGCATGACGCACAGCTTATGCGTACGATGATGCAACAACTTGCAACACTTGCACAAGCAACGCAACCACAACAGGAGCAGGCGCAGTATCGTTCACGGTTTTTAGTGCGTCATGGTGATGGCTTTTTATCAGTGATGATCGAGGATATTGCATACTTCTATTCAGAACACAAAATCACGCATCTTGTGCGCCATGATGGCAAACGTGCTATTCTTGATGAACCACTTGATGAGTTGATAACAATGCTCAATCCACGTGATTTTTATCGAGCAAATCGACAAGTCATTGTATCGCCGCGTTCGTTAAGTAGCATCCACCGCTATTTTAATGGGAAATTAAAATTGCCTCTAGTGCCTCGCGAACCTTTTGAAGTGCTTGTCAGCAAGGAATCAGCGAGTGAATTCAAGACATGGTTGGATCGATAGGATGATGTACCTGCTTGCGCTTGATTATTCTTTCTCGTAGAAATACACCAAATACAAAAAGAGTGAATGTGCACCATAGCAATACAAACATCTTAGGGTGTTGAGGCAGCGTATTGATGATACTCGTGAGAGTATTGTTTTGACCGCTCCAACGCTCCATTCCCCATGCAATCGAGGCACATCCTGCTATACCTGCCATGATAAAGCGAAACGGAGTATAATAGCGTGTTTGGGAGAGCAGTATGAGACAGGGCATGGTCAGAGTAACAAGTAAGAGTTGAAAAACTTCAATACCGATATTAAATCCGGCTACGCTCAGGAAGAGTCGTTGAGTATCAACTTCGAGTGTCGAAAGCGTTTGTGAAAAGGCAAGACCATGAATCAAGCCAAACCCTATGGCTATCCATACCATACCTTGGGTAATGAGTGGTCGTGCTGCATGAAGAGCAGATACCGCTATCGAACCAGCAATGCAGAGTTCTATCCATTGGGGCGGAATCATCGGCGGTGCAAAAGTGCCATAAAGCAAACTGAGGGAATGTCCGATTGTAAATGCGGTAACAACACGGACAGTATCAACAAGAGCATATCGCAAGCCACCATAATGCCCCCATGAACGATGAATAATCAGGAGTGGTGCAGGAATCAGAAGAACAACAAGAAACATCAAGTGATCGATCCCTTCGCTGATATGGTTCATGCCCAGAAAGAACATCGTCCGAAAGCCGATCCATAAGCCATGGTGTATAGGCGGTAAACGAAAAGGAGCAAGTGTATTGGGACGAATATCCCATGCAATGACACCGACAGTGGTCGTCGATGTATCATGGTCTGAAGTATGTAGAATGCCCGCATCCCAGTCAGAGCGAACTGCAACAATAGCAGAATGTGTCACAACTTGGTGAAGAATGACATCGTAGCGGAGAATAAAATCTCGTATTTCTTTGTGGGTTGGTGGCGTGCAGTCAAATTTTACAATCAACTCTTTATATATCCCTTGCAGAGATGTTTCGATAGACTGAACTGCAAAGGTCGGTTCGCTGATATGCCATGCTGTGCTGTCAGTACTATAGGGTTTGACATGGCGTAGGATATATTCCGTGAATATTGCTTTGTACGAAAGAATAATGCTGTCGGGTTGCTCTGCCAATGGTTTGCCAAAAGCAAGTTCCAGTTCAACTAATGGCAGTCGAAGCTCGGTCCGAATACTGCGAGGCTCGATGCTCAAAAGCACAAGCGAATTCGGCATAGGGTGTGCCCACATCGTGTTGTGGACTACACCCCATGCTGATAGTACAATAAGAAAAACTACCTTTATAAAACGCACTAGAAGCTCCCGCCATAGTCTCTTGTTCGATCACGATACAAACTGTGCACATGAGGTTGATTCCGATAAATCACACCACCGGCATACAGAAATTCAATCCATACACTTGGACCATCAATGCGAACATAATCGTTTTGATTAGTAAGCGTTTCACTGCCTGAGAATGCGATGAATGTACCGTTGAGTTCGTTCTGATAAATGGTCAGCAAGCAAGTCGCTGTTTCTGCATCAAGATCTTGCACCCACGGACGCATTGCCGCAAGAACCAATGCTTGTTGCGCAGTAGAAAGTGAGCTTACTGCTAAACCCACTTTCGTCGTAGGAAATTGTTTGTCTTTACCGGGTCCAACAACAATATCAGTAAAGGTCGAGGAAAGTTTTGCCGAAGCAAGTTGAGAACTCGTAAGACCTGCAAGCATGGCGCGAAGTCCTGCTTTTTCTTGACCGAGCGGGTCAAAGGCTGTTCCGTTTGCAGTCCATGTATCAGGTTCGACAGCATTGAAAATGGGTGACCCACCTGCAACGACACCATTCTTGTAGGTAATGTTATGCGTAATATGGTGCCCCGTGAATTGCAATTGCCATGTTCCCGTTGCTGCAGGTGTGCCGTAGAAAGCGATGTAGTACTGAAAATTACCATAGCCATTAGGTTGAATCGCGCCTAACACATCATCAGCGGCAACAACTTGATTGACTTCGTCAAATCCTTCATTCGGTATTGTCCCGGTTGCTGCTTGTACAATCGCCAAAGCAAGTGCGCGCTGAGCCGGACTGAGATCGGCAAGCCGAAGACCTTTGCGTGCAGATAGACTTGCCGGTAAATTCGACCATGTATAACAGTTCGCGCTGTTGTATGCTAGTTCTACGGTTGCAAGTTGAGCCGCGGAGAGCGTTGCTTTAAAGGCATTGACTGCCGCAAGAACGCGGGCAGGCGAAGCGGAAGTGCAAGAGGAGGTATTACCTCCTGTACCCGTTGGATTCACGGTTACACTGAAACTGCACGACTGGCCTCCTATCGTAATGGGAAATGTTGCCGTGCCCGTTGCTAATGGTGTTCCCGTGAGTGTGTACGTCAATACACCAGAGCCATTTGCCAAGGTACCTGCATTCAGCGTTGCTGTTAAACCTGTAACTCCGGTTGAGGCAATAGTACTGCCGACAGGATAATCTGCACCGTTGCCGCCCATATAAGGTACTAGTGCCATCGCACTGTAGGCAGTACCTATGGTGGGCGAAGCAGTAAAAGTTGTCGCTGTGCAATTCAGCGTTGCAATGGCGGGAGCCAACGAGATATTCGCATCATTAGCAGTATTGCTTCGGCAGGCAATGATAATTCCGCAGAGTGCCATAACTGATGTTACGACAAAAATCAAGCGTATGCGAAGGTGGGGGTGTAAAAACATGGCAGTAGAGCAAAAAGTGATAAGAGGCGGTATTCTTATGGTGAATACTGCTGGGCTATACAAAAAAACACAGGAGAGAATAATTCGTTACAATCACTATGCTGTCAAGATGGTGTGGCGGTTTTTTAGACCTTTCAACACTAACATAGCAATGATTACGATATCGTCTTCAAGCCAAAGAGGTATCGTAAAAAATTTGTTCGGCGAATACCTTCGTACAGTGCAAACGTGATGAGATATGTTCCACCGGCAATGATGAGGAATTTTACTTGCCACGCAAGAGCCGGTGGAATGATGTAGGAACTGATTACCGTCATGACATTTTGATGAAGAATATACAAGATAGGGTTTTCGCAAAAGCGATAAAAAAAGTAAGTTCCTTAGAAAATAGCCATTGACATATCATCCCAGACAAGAGATTACGATACGTATAAGCCGACAAATAATGTCAGTATTTACTTGAATGTCTATACTTTCACTAACGGTGTCGGCATTACCAATTGCATGTACTATGACCCTGCCGACAATGAATGGTACGCGATAGACTATGAATTTATGGCGTTGTATACGTTATATTTGCAGATCAAGACAATATGATCGCAGAGATGCTCCGCGAGTACTTTATAATTTTTGACTTGATGTACACTTGCAAAAAGCCAAACAAACAACTTCCTCAATTCAAATTAATTCGGAATGACCTCTAATGTCTTCACTTGAAAAATTTTGGAAATCCCTGAATATTCAGAATAAAATCATTGTTCCAATTCTGTTCGTCTCGATTATAGTCGGTACAGCCACTTTTGTCGTTGGCCACATAATATATGAAGATGCGGGTACACGTGCCCTGATCGATAAAGCACGCACCATGGTGCTCGTCGCAGAAAGCGCACGTGAGTTCACTGCCGATCAAATGAAACGCAATGTTTTTCAGCCACAATTAACATCAGCCGAAGATGTACTCCGAATGGTACCCATTTTTGCGGCAATGGATGTAGTACGCAAAAGAGCAAGCGAACTAGGATATAATATCAAAACTCCAAAGTTTTCGCCACGTAATCCCGACAACCAACCCGATGAATTTGAAGCAGAAGCATTACATGAACTAGAGCGCAACACGGCACAACCTGAATATTGGAGAATTGACGAAAAAAGTAATACCATACGGTATTTTCGTGCCATTACTCTTACGCAGGAATGTATGAAGTGCCATGGTGATCCTGCGCAATCAATGGTATTGTGGGGGCGTGCAGACGGGCGAGATATTACGGGAGCAAAAATGGAAAATTGGAAAGTCGGCGAGGTACATGGAGCCTTTGAAATATTGATGAAACTTGACGCTCTTCAAGAAGATGTTCGCTCCAAATCCTCTTTTCTTGGACTGATGGTAACAGTAGCATTGTTAGTTATTATACTGACAACAGTTTCCATTTCAAAAATGATTAGCCGAAATATCAATCAAGTTAAAGATGCAGCCCTTGAGGTTGCAGCAGGAAATACCAATGTGTACATTGATATACCGCAAACTGACGAAGTTGGCATTCTCAGTAAGTCATTTAATACAATGGTTAAGAATATTCGCCAGGCACTTGAAATCGTGGAGCAAAAAAGTGAGATGGCAAATCGTGCCGCCGCCGAAGCAACTTCGGCACGGAACGAAGTGTTAAAAATAAATGAAGATCTGCAGAGGTTAAACGACAACCTAATATCCACCAATCAAGACCTTGATGCTGCTAATGAAAAAATTTCCCAACATGCATTGTCACTGCAGCAACAGAACGAACTGATCATGCGCTATAATGAACAATTAGATTCTAGCAACATAAGTTTGCGAAAGCAAAATGAAACAATTGAAAAACAAAACAACCTACTTAATGATTTGATTAAAGAAAAGAATGTATTCTTGGGCGTTGTTGCACATGACCTCAAAAACCCAATTGCAAGCATTATGTTAAGTAGCGAAATGTTACTAACAAAAGTAGTTGCTCTATCGCAAGAAAAAGTGGATAAGATCCTCAATCGCATTTATTCGACTTCCCATCGCATGCAATGTACTGTTGAAGAGTTATTAGAGATCAATTCAATGATGTTCGGGGGGGAGACGCAGTTCGACAAATACAATCCAACAGAGTTACTCTCGGAACTCTTTGATCAAATCAATGCACAGGGAAAAGCTAAGGATATTCAAATTCATTTTTTTGCTGAGCATAACATTTACATCTTGGCTGACCGAAATAAGTTCTTACGGGTAATGGAGAACATCCTCTCAAATGCAATAAAATTCTCACCTTTAGGCAAGCAGATTTGGATACGTCTTTATCGGAATAATACTTTTATACGTTGCGAAGTGCAAGATCAAGGACAAGGTATGTCTCTTGATGATATGGAAAAACTCTTCGGACGTTTTACTAGACTTAGTGCACAACCTACAGCCGGAGAACATTCCACAGGATTAGGTCTCTACATTGTCAAACAAATGGTAGACTCAATGAATGGCAAAGTATGGGCAGAAAGTCCAGGTAAGGATATGGGTACAACATTTATTGTTGAACTGTTAGAGGCAAATGAATTATCAGAAGCAAATAAGTTATTAGTATCAAATGAATTAATGATTGAATCTGCTTAGGATACTGTGCCCTCGTTTGTACCTTTTGAGCATCTTCGCTCGTTGGGGAAAGAGAAAGACCTAGTGCAGATATACCCCATCACTTGTCTGACGAACGATGCTTGTGCACTTGATTTTATGAGCGATTTTTCAGGACCGTATGGCTGATTCGGTAACAAAAAATATTCCCGTATGGTAGAGAACAAGCAACGCAAACGCAAGCACACGAAGCCAATCGATGTCGTAGCGGCGCAGGGGTATGCGACATGGAGTCCTTTTCTGTTGTTGAGGAATATAACGAGCAGAGATCAGTGCCAAGAATAGCTCGACACTTACGCTACTCTAAACCAATGGCTTCATGTTAAGTAAAAGTCCTGAGTTCCTTGAGCTGTTACATTTTGGGAATTCGGCGCACATTGGCAGAGTTACAGGAGAAAAGTTTGATCTTATATCGATAGACTCCTCGAAAAGATTCTTGCATTTTGAGAACCTCGCCAGAGTCCTGAGCAATCCAAAATGTCGCATACGAACCGGATTGTCCGTAGTCTATTTGGAGCATCCAGCAATCAATTCCTGTGGTGCCTTGGAGCACTAACTGCTCTTTTCCGACCACGGTGCAAGTATAGTACTTGTATGAACCGCGTCCGGGTTCATAAAACGGTACACTGAATTTCTGCCCGGCATATTTTATCGGCAGAAGTCCCCATATTTCTAAATCCATTGGAAATGTGAATGGTGTACCGTCAAAGGGTATGGCAAAGGTTGTGTCTGTCTTCATGCGAGTTTGCATTCTGACATTGAGTATGCCTTCTGTATTCTTCACGGCGAGCATCGGCGCGGACGTGTATTCAAGAAGTTCGAGACTTGGGAAAGCGCATACACCTTTTGTTTGCAAAAAGAGCGAGTCTTTGCGCCACATTTTCCACTCGAACTCGATGACATCTTGTCCCGCAGAGTTTTTTGCACGGCGAATTTCTCGATCCCAAATATCAGCAGATGATGTTCGATTTCCTATGGAATCCGTAAAGAATACCGCATAGCTATGCTTGATGGGTACAAGGTTTTTGACAACAATTTTTTGATTTTTTGTTGTAATTGTGTCGAGTGTTTGGGCGTGTAACGATGGGCACGCTAGCAGTGAGGCGATCAAAAAAGGTATTGCTTTTAACATGGTATTGTAAAAAAAGCATGATAAAAAGGTGTTATAGAAAAACGGACATAATAGCGTTGGTAGATGCGTAGAGCTACGTAGAAATTTTGGTAGTGCATCACAATGTATGAT
>DHLT01000206.1 GCA_002405405.1 Ignavibacteria bacterium UBA4661
CAAACCGGTAAAAAACGGCATCGTGAGAAAAGTGCTACGCAACGAGACCAAGAGCGACGGATGACAGAATTAGAGCTTGCACTGGAAGGCAAGGAAGCTCTGCGTATGACGAAACAGGATGTTGCGCAAGCCCTTCGGCGGTGTGGATTGTATCTCGGGTATGATGGTGTGAAGAAGCCCGATGCGTGAAAACATTACGTAATAATATAATACTCTCTATCTCGGCACAAACACTACCCCTATGATCAACGATATTTTTCAAGCATGCGTGGATGTCCTTTACTTTTTCGCTGACCTTTTTGGCATGACGTATAAGGAAATCAATGTATGGTTCTTTTGCGTGATTGAGCCGATCATCTTTGGTGCAGTGGTCATGTATTGCATCCGATTGCGCTCAAGAGTACAGCATCTTCAAGAATTGTTAAAACAGAACATAAACCACATAACGATACCAGAATGATTATACGATTCACAAAGCAAATGTTGTCTTTTTTTCGTTTGTTGATAGTAAGTGCACTATGTTTTCTTGTGCTTCACGAAACTGCGTGGAGTCAGTCGAAGACTCTTCCTCAACCTTTTGAACATCAAGGTCTCTGGGGGCTTGAAAAGAGTGGAAAAGTTCTTTTGAAGCCAGAGTATGACTTTATTGGACGCTTTAGTGATGGGTTGGGTTTGGTAAAAAAGGGCAAATTCTTTGGATACATTAATGAACATGGCGTTGAAGTGATTCGACCACAATTTGAAGCAGGATTCACCTTTTTTCGAGGGCATAGTTTCATCAAAAGCAATGGTGTTTTTTCTCTTATCAATCGTCATGGCGAAATCCTTGGGAAAAGAGCATATACTCTTTCGGAAATTGATAAGGCACTTCAATCGGCTTTTGTCATGGAGTCATTGATTCTTGAGATGTTGCTTCAAACAAAGCAGTTTCGTAAAACAACAGATAGCAGTGTTGGAACAATACTGCATGACCGCACAAAGAAGGTTTATGAACGCATCCAGACTATGAAGTTGGGAGATGTGAAAGGTTTTATACAAGTCCTTAGGAAAGAAAAACTTCCTGCATTAGATCTTACCTATGTCGTGTATCGTTGGTTGGCACATACCATACAGTGGCAGTCGAAAACCGTTAATGTTGAGGAGTGTTTCAACCTTCGACGAGGTTCGTCAGAAAGTATCGCTTTAATGTACCAAGAGATTCTTAAAGAATTCGGCATTCAGTGCTTCGTTGTTGAGGGTTGTTATGCACGGCATCCTGATGGATTACTGTCGGCATATCAACAGCCACCTTCGAATCATGCTTGGAATATCATTGTAGTTGACCAACAGTGGCGCATGGTTGATGCTACGATGGGGGGCGGAGTCTTCCTTGAGAATGGTTTGATGCGAAAAGAGTATTCCTCTGCTTTTTTTGATATGCCTCCCGCTAAAGCAATTGCAACGCATTTTCCGCTCATGTCTGAGGCACAACTTTTGGATGAACCTGTTTCATTTGCTGTCTTCTTTGCAAATAATCACGATCGATATAAGAAACAACAAACGACCTCAAAAGCGAAGCAATACGACACTATTGACTCGACACAGCTTCCTTTACCGAAGGATTCTGTTATGAAGCGTATTCGGTTGGCAATGATTGACAACCATGCGCGATCGACACCACAGCAAGCAGAAGCATCGATAGAATCTTTAGCATCGTATCTCGTGCAACCGACTACTAATGATTTCGAAAAAGCACGTGCCATTTTTGTATGGGTAACATCGCATATACGATATGATGTTGATGGTTTATTCATGAGGAGACCGATGCGCCCAACAGATGCTGAAGGTGTCTTTCTGAATCGGGAAACTGTGTGCGAAGGGTATAAAAACTTAACAGCTGCACTCTGCAATGCAATGGGTTTGAAGAATATCAAAGTGAGTGGCTATGCAAAAGGTGTCCGGTATGATCCTCTTGGTGATATGAGCAAGAGTAATCATGCATGGAACTTGGTGAAATTAGATGGGCGATGGTATATCCTTGAAACAACATGGGGCTCAGGTCATTTGAATGGCGACAATGGTAAAGCTGTTCAGGAAGTGGAAGAATATTATTTTTTGCCGAACCCCACGCATTTTGCATTTACGCATTTCCCGTACGATCCGATTGGTGCTCAAGCACAGCTCCTTTCAAAGCCATTAACTCAAGAAGAGTTTGAGATTCTACCGCGTATTTACGCAGGTGTGTATAGTAACCATGTTAGGATCTTTCCGCTAATACAATCGATTGTAGCATCGAGAGAAAATCCGGCGGAGTTTCAAATCCAAGTCCAGCATGATTCTGATGCCGTTGTTGGGGTTATTGTTGATAGTGAGAACAAGAGGAAGAGAGTAGATTTTATAAAAAGAACGACCGACAATGTATGGTATTTCACGGTCGGGGATTTGCCGAAAGGTAAATATGAGGTTCAATTTTTTCTTGTTTCTCGCACAAAGCGTGAGGGTAATGTTACGAGGTATAAAGGAACAATATTGGTGGAGTACTATGTCGAGATGGTATAACCCATAATGGCAACTGCGTATAACACACATGACACAGTGTTGTCAAACGATCATCAAACACCGGACTTGTCATGAGCAATCATTTCATGAGCCATCATTTCTTATAGTATCCGATAACGCTCTACGGTGAAGCAACTGCAAGAGTTGTCAAAAAAGCAAACAGCATACCAACAACAACAAGAGACCACAGATCATAAACAATAATCAAGTATAACAGACCAAACACGATGACGAAGCGGATTACTTGCTGTCATGGTTCGTATTGGATTCTTTCGTGTATTTCATTTTTAGGAAAAGTTCATGCAGTTCATCAAGTGTTTACGTAGGGTTAGTATGGAGCGTCCTCATGTTTCGAGTTATCGCATAGGGTATGTTGTTCTGAGTAGTATGTTCTTCCTTTTTCTTGTGTCCATAGACTCACCTGCGGTGATGTTGCGGAGCAGACCGGAGGGTAACAACATGGTGATGGTGCACCAAGGAAAGTCTGTGTACGGTGATGACAAAACGCTGACCTTGGTATGGTTTGGTGCTGTACGTCAAAACAAGGCACGGTATGGGTATCGGGATCGGGTAACACGCAAGGTCATCATTGCACCACAGTTTGAAAATGCGCATGATTTTCAAGAAGGGTTGGCAAGCGTACAATTGCATGGAAAGTGGGGTTTCATTGATACAACAGGCAGGATGGTCATTGCACCGATGTATGACTATGCGGATAATTTTTCGGGTGGGCGTGCAAGAGTTACTCTTGGTGGTCTTGGTACGCTCAATGCCAAGCATGGATATATTGATACGAAGGGAAAAGTGATTATTCCGATTACGTATGAAAGGGGTGAGTTTTGGAATAGGAATCTTCTGCAACTAACGCAGAAAGGGAAGATTGGTTTTATTGATAGGATGGGTAAGGAAGTCGTTGCACCGCGATATGAGCAGGTAGGGAAATCTGATACGCTCTTGACACCCGTGAAGTATCATGATCGATGGGGATTTCTTGATACGATGGGAAGAGAAGTCGTTCCACCGCGCTATGACTACGCAGACAAGTTCTATGATGGACGTGCGATTGTTCAGATCAACAAAACATATGGCTGTATTGATGAGAATGGAAAGGAAGTCGTTGCTCCGCAGTATGACGATATGTCATCGTTTGAGAAGGGAAGATCGAAAGTGCAATTGCGAGGAAAAAATGGCATCATTGATCGTACGTGTAAAATCATTATTCCTCTGCTCTATGATGACTTACACGCAATCAACAACAAGATTTATTATGGGAAGAGACAGGGTAAGTTTGGATTTTTGGATTCTTCCGGTCATGAACTCCTTGCACCGACCTATGATAGTCTGATGTGGTCGTTCACCTTTGGCAGAACGATGAATCACTTTGCCGTCAAGATGATGGCGGTGATACGCGATGGGAAGATCGGCTTTGTTAATGGTGAAGGCAAAGAGGTCGTTGCGCCACAGTATGACAGTACGAATGGTTTTTCTATGCAACTCACACCCATCATGAAGAACGGAAAATGGGGCTTCATTGACTATAATGGCAAGGAAGTCGTTGCACCGCAATATGACAAGGTTGGGTATTTCATAGAACCATTGGCTTGTGTCAAGCGGAACGGAAAATGGGGGTATATCGACAGTACCGGTCGAGAAGTTATTCCGCCGAAGTATGACACTACAGATTACTTTTTATTGAAGGTGCTTGCGAAAGTACAGTTTCAAGGGAAATGGGGGTATATCAATGAAAACGGTAGAGAAGTGGTTCCGCCGATCTATGATTATGTCAGTGAAGTCTTTCAAGGCATGATCAGAGTTCGTATCAAGGATAAGTGGGGACTCATGGACACGAGCGGTGCAACACTGGTTGTGCTGAACTATGAGGGGATTAACTTTATGTATGAGGGTTTGGTCGGTGTTAAACTTCAGGGTAAGTGGGGGCTGATGGATATGGCGGGTAGGATGGTCGTACCGCCGACCTATGATGATATTGCCGGATACTTTGACGAAGGATATACCGGTGTCCTTTTGAACAACAAATGGGGGTATATCAACAAGGCGGGTAAAGAAGTGATTGCACCGAAGTATGAACGAGCACGAGCTTTTCGGTATGGAATGGCACAAGTGGTTTTGAACGGACGATTCATCTATGTGGATGAGGAAGGAAATGAATGTCGCGGATGCCGATGGTATGATTGGATGGATTCCAATGATGATCAGTGAGAAAACAGTGTGCATGGACTGAAAAAGTGTAGCATGAGGCGTGCTTTTATGAAAAAAAGTCAAAAAATACCTCAAAAATACCTCATAATGGGCACGGCAGAAACATTAGATTCGCCTTCATGCAATGATGATTGTTGTACGTGGCATTATCGCTTCTGTCGTGTGTACAATAATGGCAGGAAAGTGCATTCACCAAGGTACTCAAGGCATAGATATTCTTGTACGAACATTACCAATGACTCTGCAAGAACATAGCCACCGGATTTTACAATCAAGAAGAGAAAGAAGAGAAATATTAATCCTTTGTTCAACATTGTCATTCTTTGATTTATGCGATTACACCTTCGACTCCATGCCGAACACCATTGTTTATCATTTGATTACCAACATGAACTTGTACGAAGTTTTCATCGGTGGTTGCCGGATAATGA
This sequence comes from Ignavibacteria bacterium UBA4661, assembly GCA_002405405.1. Lineage (GTDB taxonomy): Bacteria > Bacteroidota > Ignavibacteria > Kapaibacteriales > UBA4661 > UBA4661. The sequence goes on from DHLT01000206.1 coordinate 5,190, forward strand.
TATTCATAATGATATATCGCTGTACTCGCTGTCATGGCTGAGCGGCAGTAAAGCGGAGCATGGGCAATTGCACTTTCCGCATGGTGCGGGGTGGTCTATCAGTTTTCACGATGAACGGATTGCCAAGCATTTGCTAGTAGGCATATTGCGCAATCCTGATACAACCTTTGGGATGCGTGTGGTGGATGTGCAGATACAAGAAGCACCGGACTTTGGCGACAAGCACCGCTTTCTTGCGGCAAGCCCGATATTGGCGAAGCAGTATGATGGCAAGCGCATACAGCATAAAATTTTTTCTGATGAGAATGTTGATGAAATTCTCACGCATACGCTTCGCACAAAACTTTCCAATGCGGGTATCAACGCTGATGTACAAGTACAGTTTGATCGGGATTTTGTGAATCCAAAGACGAAACTTGTGACCATCAAGAATGTGAAGAATCGCGCCAGTATGTGTCCGGTGATTGTTGAGGGGCATCCTGATGCGGTATCGTTTGCATGGAGTGTCGGCATTGGGCACTGCACAGGTGTGGGTTTTGGGGCGATTTGTTAAACACTTTAGAAAAAGAGGAATCATAAGATGCTACAAGAAATAATCAATTTCACAAAAGATATTGCTCATACAAGCCCTGATTACTTTACCAGTGGGTTGAGACCAAGTGAAGGGCTTCATGTATTGATCAAACTTGATGAAAGCGGAAACATACCCCGTGAAGCAGATAGCGTAACACCTCGAAGCGACTGTTTTAGAACTTTTGTGATAGATAAAAAATCACAACCAGTTGAAGAATGGGATGAGATTTCCAAATACGAGTACTATTCAGATTATTTTGATTCTAATAAATGGCTGGATAGTACAAATATGAAAATACACTCGACTATTCCATATTCACTATGGTTTAAAAAAGGCAGTGTTGATAATCCTGTCAAGGGACTCCCACTCAAAGATAGTTTCTCTAATTTTTTTTCTGCTTCGATTAAACTAGGTGATACTTCCGAGAATGAGGTTTCGCTTATCAAGCAGATAGAAGTCTTCTGTCAAGACTATCTTATTGGCGTGTTGGAATCAAATTCGGATTATCAAAAAATGAAAGGTAGAGAAAAAGATAATCCGGGCGACTACATCAAAATTTACTTTGTTCATATTCCTATAGAACTAGTCGTAATATCAAAAGCACGCTACCTTTCGAAAAAACTGTTTCTTAAAGATGCTTATACGGTCAAACTCGATAATGAAGTTGTAGGCCTAAGTAGTTTTCAAAATACGATGGGCGATAAGAAGATATTTCTTCAGCACACAACAACCCCGTTTGGTGTCAATACACGGATTCCTGAAATCAGTACAGCATACCTTTATCAATTTCAAAAACTACTTGAAGCAAAGAAACTCCCCAGCCCATTGCCTATATTCATAGATAGAAAAGAACTTAATCATCATCTTATTACTGTCTATAAAGAAGATGGTGTAAAAAGTTTAGGGGAAATGCTACGAGAAATACTCACTCTACACAACAATGAATATTCCGATGTCGGAAGCTACTTGTTATTGAATTGGGCAAACACAAAAAAGGGCTTAGAATTCCGTGATGTGGACTTTGTTTCAAACTTTAGAGTTGTATTTGAAGAACCAATGGTCGTGCAACCAGTCGTCAACTATGCGCAAGGTGATTACGAAGTGCCGACTCTACATTGTCAAACCATCTTGGATTTTGAGATCATAATCGTTCAGAAGATATTCTCGAATGCTTTAGTTACAAGAACAAAAGAGGGTAACTACATCAGAAAGTATTTTGATGAGATTTCGTCAGAGTACTGTTCTGATACGACCTATCAAAATGTCTTGCGATACCGTAAGGCGTTCTATGACTTTATCTATAAATCACGGCATGAGGCAATTACAGCACGAATGTGGTTTAATATCCTATGGTCAGAAATCTGTGAGAACATCAAGCAAAATAAGCAGTTCATCATACGAGAACTACTCGATATTCTTTTTTCATTAAATCATCATTTCGATTCAACTAATTCAAATTTTGGAGGACACTCTATGCCATCACTCATTCCACAACTGCGCGATAATGTGCGTGCAGTGATTCATTCTCAAGGTGCAAAGCACCTTGAAAGCGATGAAGAGTTTTGTTATGCCGCCGGACAACTCATGTATATGCTTGTCTATGCAAATTCATCGGGAAATAAATCTCATGCTTTGATTGAGCCGTATATCAGTAAAACACAGATAAAGCAGTTCAAGCTTGCTCTTGCCAATGGTATTCAACGGTACTCACATGCCTTTGAAATAATGGCGAATGGAAAAGGTAGAACGGAATCCCTTGCGGCAGAAGTTTTGGGGTATGATTCTGAGATTGATTTAAAAGAACTGCTACCTATTACGCTTGCGGGGTACTTCTCGCAGTCGCTTGTTTTTGAAAAAACTGAATGACAATGATAAACCCAATAACAGTGAATCTGATAACAACTAATAATTTCCAAACAATTAATACTCAATAGGGAAAACATCATGGCTACATACTCACAGCGCGTCTATGGCGCAATCATTGTCAAATCCATCAATTCAAACTTCAATGCCGACTTTACACATAGCCCGAGGACATTACCCGATGGAACAGTGTATGCAACGGATAAGGCATTAAAGTATGCAGTTAAAGATTATCTAAGAAAGCAAGGAAATAGTTTGTTCTATATTCAGCGTAATGATTCGAAGGAACTAAAACCATTAACTTTAGATAAAACATACGACTTCCTGTTTACTAAAGGAGCAGACAAAGAAAATAAAGTAACCCTACTTAAGAATCTACTTTCTTGCTTAGATATACGGTTTTTCGGTGCCACTTTTGCGGGAAAAATGGGTAATGTCTCTATACATGGTCCTGTGCAAATCAATCATGGAGTGAATCGTTTTCCTGAGAACGAAATCTATTCAGAGCAAATAAAAGCACCATTCGCGGGCAATGATGGTGCTGATATGACGACTATTGGTAGTCAAACCAATTTACGTGAAGGACACTATGTATATCACATGAGCATCAATCCTAAAAATCTTTCGGAGTATGCTCAGATAGCCAATAGTGAAGGGCTTACTCATGCAGATATTGATACTCTGAAAAATACACTGCGTTATTGTGTTACAGCCCTTGATTCTTCACGAAAAATTGGTTGTGAGAACGAAGCATTAGTATGGGTAACTATGAAAGAGGGTTCAACGAAACACTTGCCGTCGTTCACTGAATTAATTGATATTACTCGTAGCACAGCCGACACTCGTATTATTGACTGCACTCGTTTGGATGCTGTCTTATCGTCAGTTGCTGATGATATTGCAACAATCGAGGTTTGGTATAATCCGATCAATACCGAACTGAAAGGTTTGGAAAATGCAAGTAAGTACAATCTCTTATCCGGCTCAAAACTTTAAGGTTACCTATAATGAAAAAACTGATTTCTGTCGATATGCAGGCACAGTTCGGTCATTTGAAAAAAAATGATATGAATGAAGGGTTGTCTTTAACCTATACATATCTGCATAAGCCCGCATTGCTCGGAATCTTTGGTGCAATCATAGGTCTTGGTGGTTATTCGCAAGCGTATGCAGAACAGGAAAAAGTTCAAGTAAAGCGAGGTCAGCTACAACCAAAGCGTTTGCCTGAATACTATCAACTATTCAAGCATCTACGTTTGAGTATCGGTTTGCCGGATTCTGCTCGAGGTACATTCTCAACAACAGTGATGGGGTACGATAATTCTG
>DHLT01000051.1:0-1042 GCA_002405405.1 Ignavibacteria bacterium UBA4661
TAGTATTGCAAAAGACTGAACGAAGATACCGCTAAAAGCAAACGTCCTGCAACCAAAAAATAGCAGGACGTTTGCACAAAGTTTATGACGCAAAAAGAATGTTAGTTAGCACCGCTTTTTGCTTTGGAGTCAGAAGGTTTTGTGACTTCTTTTTTTGCATCGGGTGTTGTTGTACCTGCATTTGACTCTGCTTTTTCAGCAGCTATACGTTTGTTGCGGAAATAGCGACGTTCTGCTTTTTTCTCATCATCAGATTTGTCGGTTTTCTTGGGGATTTCCAATTTTTGACCGGGTTGAATGATGTCAGGATTGCGCACTAAGTCTTTGTTCGCAAGCCATACTTTCGTCCACATAAACGGATCATCATAGATGTCAGCTTTGCCTGCGATATTCCACAAACAGTCGCGGTCTTTTGCCCATGTACCAACTGTGTAGAATTTGGTTTTGGGTTCGCGGTACAAACCTTTGATGTCTTTGGCAACAGCGATAACACGATTGAAAAATTCAGGTAAGACCGCAATTTTTTCTCCGCGCAATTTTGTTACTTCCGCATCAAGTTCACGCACTTCTGCTTGACGCTCCAAGAGTTGGTCATCATTGAGTGCTTTTAACTCGCGGACGCGACCTTCGAGGCGACCAAGTCGCTCACGAAAACGATTGATATCATCTTTGCTTCCACCCACGAGAGCAAGTAAATCATCTTCGCATTTTTTTGCGGCAGCTTGCAAGGAGGCAAGTTGCTTTTCGTTGTCGGCAAGTTGCTGTTGGCGCTTTGCAAGAATGGCATCGAGCTGGCGCAATACTTCTTGAAATTCCGCGATAGCAATTTTGCCGTCTTCTTCAGTCATTTGTTTTTGCAATTCCTCAAAACTTCCCGATAAGATGATCGTGCGAGGATTTTTAGGGTCTTTGCTGGTGTATTGATACAGCGGGGGCAATTGTTGTGCAAGCAGGGTACTGCCGACAAAAGCGATTGCACAGAGTGCTGTAAACCATGTTCGTAGATTTTTCATGTAAAAAGCTCCGATGAATAAGAGTTGCG
>DHLT01000051.1:1180-2036 GCA_002405405.1 Ignavibacteria bacterium UBA4661
TTGACCGGTTCGGGTACTGCCTTGGTTGTGTCTTTGGGAGCAGGCGGTGTCCAATCAGGCCATACATTAGGCCATGTAGCAAGGCGACTTTGCACGCCCGCTTTACGATCTTCGCACTCTTTCACATCGGCTTGACGTGCTTTGAGTTCTGGCTCGAGTCGAGCAATATCTTGCTCAACTTTGGCAATTGCTTCGCGCTTCTGACCTTCTTCGCGCTTCATAGTCATGAGTTGGTTGTATTGCTCTTGCGTCAGTTTGGGGGTACATGCCGTGAGAGCGGCAATGCACATGCCTGCTGAGGCAAAACGCAGAAGACGTGCTTTTTTCATCGTTCTTCCTTTACTTGAGTGAAACAGAATGTGAGGAGAAAATTATACTCTATAATCCAAATGATGAAGCGATGACTTCATCGCATATCATGACTCGTGCTATGCATATCCTTGCGTAGGACGGTCATGTAACGTACACAACAATCCGCAATATACGATTTCCATGTTTTTTTCGGGAACAAATGGAAACCGACCGGAAGAGCCGTAACTTTGTGCTTGCCTATAGTTGCTTGGGGCAATTGCTATGCCAACTCTCTTTGTGCTACTGTTATTTGTTTTTGCTGTTTCTTTGGGAAAGTCTTATGAGCTATGTGCCTATGCGTCCGCATGTGTTGGGAATAACGGTAGTGGATGATATTCCACTGACTACTTTACGAGAATACATTGATTGGACACCCTTTTTTTTGTCATGGGAATTACGTGGAAAATACCCTGCCATCTTTGATGATCCGGTTGTCGGCGAAGAGTCGCGTAAACTCTTTGCAGAAGCAAATGTGCTGATTGATCGCATTGTTGCCGAAAAATCC
>DHLT01000051.1:2166-22279 GCA_002405405.1 Ignavibacteria bacterium UBA4661
CTAAGCTGTGTGCGGATTGTTTCCGGCGAATGCACTTGACAATGACGACATTGAAGTTTATGCCGATGATACGCGCACATCAGTGCTTGCTACCTTGCATTGTTTGCGACAACAATCGCAAAAATCAACTACGGTGCCGAATCTTTCGTTGTCGGATTTTATTGCGCCAAAGCGTACAGGTATTGCCGACTATATGGGGGCATTTGCGGTTACTGCAGGGCATGGCACAGATGAATTGTGTGCTTACTACGAAAAACAGAATGATGATTTTTCTTCGATTATGGTCAAGGCAATCGCCGATCGTTTTGCTGAAGCGGCAGCAGAATGGCTTCACGCGCAAGTACGCACCACATGGTGGGGCTATGCACCCGATGAACATCTCACGAATGAGTCGCTTATCAAAGAAGAATATCAAGGAATTCGACCTGCTCCGGGGTATCCGGCATGTCCTGATCACACGGAAAAACGCACACTCTTCAATTTGCTGTCCGTCGAACAACACACAGGTATGTTTTTAACGGAGAGCTGTGCAATGTTTCCTGCGGCATCGGTATCCGGTTGGTATTTCGCACATCCGAAAGCAAAGTATTTCCCTCTAGGGCGTATCAATAAAGATCAAGTTGTTGATTATGCTCGACGGAAAAATATGTCCGTTGATGAAGTCGAACGATGGCTTGCACCAAACTTGGCGTATGATGTGTGAGACGGAAGATTACCGTGCCAATAAAGACGTTCTGATGATGTGCTGATGACAAGCACAGAGCGCGTATGTGCGGCATGATTATCGATGTCCTTGTGATGGTTCTTCTTTTTTCACAAAGATACCCGCAGACAGTGCCGAGCCATCGGTTGCAGAGGGCGAAAGCCGCACGTACACTTCGCGTGCCGAACCACCGATGATATAAACACCATAATTGGGTTCAACAAGATCAGTCATGCCATTCGGCAGAGGGTGAAGAATTTTCTGTACGGCAAAATACTCCTGAACAACCCATCGGTGTGGTACTGCCATTGCCAGCGACAATTGCCATATTTCATGAGATACCGATTTGCCGATTATGACATCATCGCCTTCGCACCCATAATCGGATTTCAATACCCAGCGATCTTTATCCATTAAATCGAGGTGAAATTCAGGATGCAGAACAGAAGCTGTTTGCAAATCGCTCAAACGATAGGTACGTGGCAGGTAGGTGCGGATAATTGACTGCTCATACGCCGAAAAGCGGTCGCAATAATGCCACAGTAATGCCATGCTGATTTTATTTTGCGTGAGAATTGCACCAAAAGGATTCACAATACAGGTCGTGCTATGATACTCGGCATTACATAAGAGCATGATTTCGCGATGTAGAGGGGTATTGTCAGGCAGAGGGAGCTCGTCGCTCCACGGCGATTGTCGTTCTGTCCACCAATCTGTTTTATAATGACGAATCACAATGTCGATGGCTTCCCCAAACATACCAATACGATGAGGTGCGCTATCATGGGGCATCGGATGGAGATTAAACGGCGAACCAAGGACGCACTGCCACCCGCGCTTTTCGAACCACGAACGGTACAATGCGATCATGGGCATATCCTCGGTAATTTCAGTTGGATAAAGCAAGGCAATACGTGGAGTTTCGGTGAGCAGTGTAGGATCAATAGTTGCTGTATAGCTTTTCCAGAGCATTGTACAGAAGCGTTCTTCCATCATGTCGTTGGGATCATGCCATGTTGAAGAATGCCCCGCCATACTGCGAAAGATACGATTGAGCAATACAGCTTCGGGTTCTCCGCTCGGCGTATCGCTATTCATTTCGCAGACTTGAATGCGTCCATCCTCGCAAACAAAAGCATCAATGCGTGCAATACCATGCCATGCACCGCCGGAGGCAGACCACAAAAGTTGTTGATAGGGGAGAAATCCATACCACTCTTGTACAATGTCCGGTTCGGCAAGCAAGAGATCACACAAGCTATCATGCACTTGAGCAATACCTTCGGCAACATGGCAGAACTTTTCATAGAGTGCCGCGGATAAGATGCAAGGATTCGACGAAAAACGAGGCTTACCGTCAAGCCAAGGATCAGTAAGAATGCGCGTTGCAATTAATTGCTCAGCGAAGTGCGAGTAAGTATCCATGTGAAAAGAGCCGTAATTTGAAAAGAGCCGAAATTTGAGAGGAAAAATTTGTCATGACACAGTAACTTGAGTAAAATACTTTTTTCTTTGATGTAGAAATGCACACAGACACAACACAACAGCATATTTCGTTACGTATGAGCAAGCATGATAGTATTCAGGGTATTGCTATTGCCCTGACGATTATCGTGGCATGGTGTGTTATGCTATACCTTTTACTTCATTTTGATGTAGATACTCATCGTTGGTTTATTTTCCCGGCTTGCCTTGCAATGACCTTACTCTACACGGGACTTTTTATCACGGCACATGATGCCATGCACGGTTCAATTGCACGCCATTTCCGGCGCAGTAATACATTACTTGGTATCATCGCGGTTGCGCTCTATGCCGTTTTTTCATACCGAAAACTATGGTTTAAACATTGGGAACATCATCGGCATGTAGCGAGTAGTCAAGACCCCGATTATCATGATGGTGTGCGTACGGGATTTTGGGCATGGTATGGTCATTTCTTACGCAATTATGTTAGTGTTGGTCAGATCTGTGCTATGGCAATTATCTTCAATGTGTTGCATCATGGTGCGCATATTCCCTTGGGTAATCTTCTGCTCTTTTGGGTTGCTCCCGCTCTTCTGAGTACACTGCAACTCTTCTATTTCGGCACCTATCGACCGCACAGAGAACCGGAACATGGCTATGACAATCGGCATCGCTCAACCAGTAATGATTTTCCCGTGTGGTTGTCATTTCTCACTTGTTATCATTTTGGGTATCATTGGGAACATCATGAGTATCCCTCCGTGTCGTGGTGGCGACTGCCTCGTATTCGGCAACAACGTACAGAGAAATCCATTCATCCATGATACACCCATCAAAGATGTTTGATGAGTGAATTACAAACTTGCATTGACCGTAATGCGATGTGCCATACCTGCCGCACCAAACGAACTGAATCCATAATCCATGCGGATAGATTTTACGACAATACCAATGCCTGCGGTAACACCGGATAAGCCAGCTGAACGCTCAGGTGCAAGAGCTTGACGGCGATTGTTGTTGTATCCTACACGCACAAGTGCATTTTTACTAAGGGTAATTTCGCCACCCACAGAAAAATCTCGAAAGCGTGAAATGAAATCACCATTCTGCCGATTAACGCTATTAAATGAAAAATTGAAGAGCATCGGTAAACCACGTAAAGCATGATTAAAGCCCACACGTAAATCAGCGGGCAGACCAAAACGTTCGCCTGTGTACGTGCTTGTTTGTACGCCTGCGTGAATAAGTGCTACCGCTAAATTCACTCGCTGCTTACTGATGCGATACAACATGCCTGCACTCAAACTCATGCCTGTTGCTCCTGCGTCATCTAATTGGCTGGCGATAAAAGTACCGCTCACACCATAAAACCAATTCGTATCTAATTGATTGGCATACATGAACGATACTGCCATATCAAATGCCGAAAATGTTCCGGTAATATCACGTCCATTGGTGGTACGGTCAAATGAACCATAATTGATGTAATTCACAGCAACGCCTGCTGTGCCGCGTGTGCGCAGACCATATCGCTCTAAGGGTGAAGCAAATGCAATCGTGCCTGCATTGATGTCGGCAATATGTTTGAAAAAGGTTGCTTCAAAGTTATAGTCCAAGGAGGTCGCAAGAATAGCAGGATTCATCATGCTTGCCGCTACATCACCCTCTAAAGCAATCCCTGTCCCGCCCAGTCCGGCAATACGAGCTGACGGCTCATTACGCAAAAAGGAAAAACCTGATATTTGCCCAAAGGCGGGTGTAGAAACTACAAAAGCAATCAGACAGAATACGCAAGATCGTAGCACGAAGAAGGGCAAATCACAAGAAAAAACACAATGAAATATTCGCATACAGCAAGAGATGTCGTAACAGAAGAGGAAAGAACTTTATGAAAAAGAAAGATCATGAAGCAGAAATGTTCTGCGAGCGATGAGCATAAGTCATCAAAGCATCAAAAAACCATTGTGGCGGGCGGATCGGTTTGACCGTACCGGTTTGAGCAAAAGCAAGTTTAGTGTGCCCTTGTACAATCAGTGTTTCCGAACCATCCTGTTCTTTACGAGTAATCTTGTACTCAAGGTGCAGAATAGGGCTTCGCTGAATGGTTGCTGTAGTATGGATATACAGTAAGTCATCATACCTCGCCGGAGTTTTGAATTGCAATGTAGTTTCAATGACGGGAAAAATCACACCACGAGCTTCAATCTCTGCATATGGCAGACCCGCTGCTCGAAGCAATTCTGTACGACCTATCTCAAAATAATACAGGTAGTTACCATGCCAAACAATTCCCATTTGGTCTGTTTCACCATAACGGGTACGGAGTTCTGAGCGATGATACACTGTAAGTGGTTCGAGCATGAAAGCATTCAAAAAATAACGAGAAGAAATTGGAACTTCGCTGCATCAGTCCGTGCAAAGATGATAAGACTCCATCAAAGAGTATGTCTTCTTATCTGAAAAAAGTTAGGCATAGCACTACAATTGTACTTGTAGAAGCAGGTCACGTAAGCGCTCTAAGTCATCCGTAGAGTAGAATTCTATTTCGATGGTACCACTGCCATCTGTACGTGAGCGTACTTTGACCTGTGTTGCTAAGACCTGCTGTAATTCATTCGCTACTGACTCCTCATTAGGGGCAGCCGTAGTTGTAGATTCGTCAGTCGAAGAAGTTTGCTTGCCTGATTTTTTATTGGGCGCAGAAGATTTTGTTGAAGATTGTCCTTGCACGGCTTGCTGATTTGGTGCCATTGGAGGAGCAACGGCAATTGCCGAGAGTGCTTTGGATAAGGTTGTACCATGCTCAACGACTTTTACCAATTCTTCTGTTTTTCGTACTGAAAGTTCGTGCTCTACAATAGCATGATACATATCAGTCATGTCGCTTTCTTGTGATAATGCAAGCAACGAGCGTGCATGACCCATGGTGATTTGCTTAGTACGCAATGCCGTTTGTACATCGCCCGGTAGACGAAGTAATCGTAAAAAATTGGTGACGGTGGTTCGGTCTTTACCGACTTTTTTTGCAACCTCTTCTTGAATCAAACCACATTCATCCATCAGACGGCGATAGCCCAGAGCAACTTCAATCGGGTTCAAATTCTCGCGTTGAACGTTCTCGATCAATGCCAATTCCAACATTTCGACATCATGTTCGATATCGAGAATGTATGCGGGAATTTTTTTGAGACCAATTTCACGTGACGCACGGAATCGACGTTCACCGGCAATAATTTCATAGCCACCTTCGACTCGGCGAACAGTGATCGGTTGGATAACACCTTTTTCTTTGATAGACTTTTTCAAATCTTCGAGTGCAACGGGATCAAAATCTTCGCGAGGTTGCATTTTGTTCGGACGTATTTTCTCTAATCCGACCATTGCCGTAATGCCGACAGACTGCCCGTCATCGCTACCGGAGATAAGTTGTTGAGCCGGCGCGAATGGATTAATACCACTACCCCCCGTCATTTGTGTCGGGAGTAGTGCCTCTAAACCTTTGCCAAGTCCTGTAAGTTGTTTTGTTTTTGCCATGTTTCTTCTTGAGTAAAAATCTTCTTCGATAAAATCGTCTATGTGAAAATGCTTGTTATTACTGCGGATTGATGACAGATTGCTCGGTTGCAGTATGTATTGGAGCAATGGTTTTAGCCGCATGATGTGTGCCATTATGTGGATGTTCGGCGACGACAGTATCTATTGTCTGTGTCGTTTCGGGTGGGGCTACGGATACAACTCCTTGCGGAATTGATATGCCATTACGGCGCATGATCTCTGTAGCAAGCTCCATATAATGCTTCGATCCGAGCGAAAGTGCATCATATAGTAAAACAGGTTTCCCATGACTTGGCGCTTCAGAAAGCCGCACATTACGAGCGATGAGGGTTTCGAGAACATTGTTGCCAAGCAAGCGTTTGACCTCTTGCACGACCTGATTGGATAAGCGCAAACGACTGTCAAACATCGTCAGTAGAATACCTTCAACGGCAAGATTAGGATTCAGTAATTGCTTTACCCGAGAAATGGTGTTGAGCAATTGCCCAAGACCTTCGAGTGCGTAGTATTCACACTGTACCGGAACTAAGATAGAATCTGCCGCTGTAAGTGCATTTAGAGTAAGCAAACCAAGCGATGGGGGGCAGTCAATCAAAATAAATGCATATTTACGACGGAGTTCTTCAAGTTTATTACGGAGAACATAGCTTCGATTATCCTCATGCACGAGTTCAATTTCCGCACCGACAAGATTGATATGCGAAGGTAACAAATCCAGAAAAGGCATTTCGGTTGCATGAACGGCATCAACACCCGGCAGATCGGTTACCATCAACTCGTAAATCGTGTTTTCTAAATTTTTGACATCAACACCAACACCGCTGGAGGCATTGGCTTGAGGATCAATATCAATGATAAGAGTTCTTTGCTCCATCGCGGCGAAGGAGGCAGAAAGATTTACGGCAGTAGTGGTTTTTCCAACACCGCCTTTTTGATTGGCAATCGCTATAACTTTACCCATATGTAGAAAATCGGAGATTCATGGAGAAACAATCATGATCTGTGTTATTGTATGTATGCACACACATCATACACAGAGTAGGAAGAATGAAAAGAGGGGCAAACTTACCGAAAATCACCGAAAGCATCGAATACTACCCGCATGATGTCTCCATATCGAGCTAAAGCAGGAGATAGAGCGCGACTATATTCGTGTTTATGGAAACAATATGGCTAGTCTACATAATCGCATAGCGTAAGAAAATATGCTCAAGGAACACGAAAGAATTGTATCAAATTATCAAGCTGTGAATGCGACAGTGCAATAATCAGACGATCATTGCGTTGAAGGATATATGCCGGGTCGGGCGGAAAAAAGAGTTTGCCGTCATGTGCAACGATAGCAAGTGCCATAGCATTATAAATGCTCCGTACATCAATATCGGCAAGTGTTCTGCCGATGATGCTTTCTTTGATAATGATAAATTCTTCGATGACAACATCGAAGGAATATTTCCCGGTAGCTAATTGAAAGGTATCAATAATGCTTGTTTGCAAAAGCATGAGCGTCAGTCGTGCGGCACCCGAATCATACGGTGATGCTACTTTATTGGCACCGGCGCGAATAAGTTTCGGCACAGTCGAAGCAACATCAGAGCGTGCGACAATATGTAAATCAGGATTTAAGCCACGAGCAGTGAGAGTCACAAATACATTGAGTGCATCATCGCTGAGGGCTGAAACAAGACCCTTGGCAACACGGATACCGGCTTGCTCTAAAACTTCTTCTGATGTCGCATCGCCGATGATATGAGGAATACCCAACTCTTTAAGGGTTTTTCTTGTGTCAGGATTTTGATCAATAACGACAAAGTCCTTACGTAGAGATTGGACTTCGCTTGCAATGCGGTGTCCGATGCGACCATAACCGCAAATAATGTAATGATTATTCATGGCACGAATTTTCCGAAGGTTTAATCGTTGATAAAGAATTTCTGAATGTAAAATACTTTGGGCAATAATCGTAACTGTATACGACAAACTGCCTACGCCAAGAAAAATAAGACCTATAGTAAAGACTCGACCATAAAATGATAAGGGATGAATTTCACTAAACCCAATGGTAAACACGGTAATAATGGTCATATACAAGCTGTCGAAGAAATTCCACTGTTCGATGAACATATAGCCTGTTGTACCTGCAGCAAAGACAAATCCCATGACGCATAAGAGCAGAATAGGTGTATTACTTCGAATACGCCGGAATACGCGCAAGACAGAGGATTGTGCTTTCATAATGAGTTGTGGAGAGATAGTTGGCGAGAGAGTGTACACATGAGGATTGATACGAATCTATTAAATTCTGCCTTCAACCGTGTTCGTTCTTCTTTTTGGTTTTTTATTTCATGACTTCACAGATGGCTTCTTCATGGCGAGCATGGGTACTTCTTGCTCTTCTACTCTTAGCATATATTTCTTCTATTGTTGATCGTGTAGTGATTTCCTTTGTTGTGCAGCCCATGAAACTTGCTTTTGGGGTGAATGATACGGCAATTTCTTACTTGGGGGGGATTGCTTTTACCTTGTTTTATGCAATATTGGGTGTGCCGATTGCCCGCTATGCCGATCGTTTAAATCCCCTCGGTAAAAGCCGACAAATTCTGATTGCAAGCGGTGTTGGGGTATGGAGTATTGCGACTGTTCTCTGTGGATTTACGACAAGTTACAACAGTATGTTCGCCGCACGGGTGGGTGTTGCTGTAGGTGAGGCAGTATTGGGTCCTGTGGCATATGCGCTATTGGCGAGCAATTTTACGGAGCGTCAGCGTGGTTTAGCACTCAGCATCTATGGTTTAGGAATTCCCTTTGGGCAGGGGATTGCTTTTTGGATAGCAGGCAAAGCCGTGCAGTATGCAAGTGGCTTTGCGCAACTCCCCCTATCGAATATCATGGGAGATTTTTTTTCTTCATCCATCGGTGCGATGACAATTCCGGGCTGGCAAATTATTTTTCTGGTGGTGGGCATGCCGGGTTTGTTGGTTGCTTTCGCACTTGCACTGTTGCCTGCGCGCTACAGTAGTGCAGCTTTTGAAGAACGCCACCATGCAGAGCAACGAACACTCGGTGAATATCTAAGGAACAACATTGCAGCGATTTTGTGGCATTGCGTAGGTTTTGGAGTTTTTGCCATGTATTATCAAGGGTGTGGCTTTTGGTTTGTCGAGCATTTTGTACGGAGTTATGGGTGGAATAAAGCAGATATTGGTGCGGCGTATGGTATATGTGCTGCTGTCTTTGGTACCGGTGGTTTAATCATTGCCGGTATGACAAGCAGAGTAGAGCATGGTGATGTACAGCATGGTGATGTACAGCATGATGTACGAAACACATTGCATCGCAAATATCATTTACTTCGTATAGGGTCGGTGATGTTATGTTTCGTAGGTGTATTTATGCCGCTTATGCCAACCGGTATCGGCTCGGTGATTGTTTTGGGAATGGTATGCTTTGTAGGATTAGCACCGTATGGTATTGCGGCAGCGGTTATTCAAGATACAACGCCCGTCTATTTGCGAGCACAGATGGGAGGTGTGTACTTGTTGGTATTGAATGTTATTGCAGGGGTGTGCGGACCCGTTGTCGTATCATGGATCACGGAGTATGCTTTTGGGTATTCGGGTGCATTACGATATAGCATCAGTATCATTGGCGGTGTCTGTGGTATAGTGTCGTGGTGGATGTTTGGTCGTGCGCAAGCAGAATACGATAAGATTGTGTGATAAGGTGTTGTCGTAGAGACAAGCAGAGAATTCCTTCGCCATTAAAGGAGCATTTGCAGTAATTTTGAGTAGTTTTCTTGCTGTTAATCGACATTTATTCAGTGTGTTAAACTGTTCGGTGGATAGAATGTTGTTTTGCTTTATGAACTAAGAAATATCAATCAGTATCAATCATGATAAAGTATCCGAGAGTCTGTAGTCCAAGTTTTATTCTTGCCATGGTTACGTGGAGTTTGTCGTGCTTTCTTTCGCTTTCAGCACAAGGAATGTCACAAGAGCGCGATACCACACGTCGTGTGCCGATTATTCGAACTTTGCCGGAGGGTGCTTCATCGCAGGGGTTTGATTCATTGAAAAGTATGCGCATTGTACGTGATACGAGCATTGGCACAACAGCGCCTGGTGAGTATCCATATTCGCCGGAGCAGGATAGTGCATACTATGCGGCACTGGGTTTAGACGTACCAACTTCTTCACGCTTTATGGCATTTGTACGACTGACACAGCCGCAATGGCTTGCTCTTAAGGAAATGAAACGTCTTTCGCCCACCGAGGCAATCATCGCCAATATGAATGCTATTCCTGCTTCGGCATTCAAACCACGCGGACAAGATTTGGCATTATATCAGTACAATCTCCAGCAGGCACTGTCAATTCCCGGGATTTATGATTTTAATCCTGCTATGCAGCAGTATCGTGGTGTGCAGATACCGCTTTCATGGATTGGCTCGTTGCTTGGTCTGACTGAAGATGTGTCGCCTCGTATAAAGTATACAGTTGAGCGAGATAGCTATGTTGAAATTGTGATTTATTCTACACAAGCTGTTGCCATACGACGTTTATTTGCAGGACATCAACCACCGGGTGATTATTCTATGTTTTGGGATGGTAATACCGATGGGGGCTATAAACCGGGTAAAGGTGATTATGTTGCTGAAGTCCGCATTGGGGAAAGTGGTATTGTTCGGAAGCGTATTCGGTTTGATTAAGGTAGTTTCTGCGCGATAACTGTGTGCCTCTTAATCGCGCCACGACAACAATAATCGGCATACTTATTGCCCACTACTCCATGTAAAGGTTCTATTCGTTGAATAATTACCATTTGCGGAGGGCATATGAAGCCTCGCACTATTCTTTTGCAATACCTCGTATATGCACCTAAAGCAACTATGCTGATCTGCATGTGGGGTGTATTGCTGCTTGTTGGTTGTAGTTCTTCACGCACAGTTGATTCAGCAAAAAACACAAAAAAGCAATCTTCGGTCAGTATGAAAGGCGGTGGTACGCTGAGTAGCAAAAAAATCGGCGAAGTGCAGTACAAGGTTGCCTCGACACCAAAAGTTTTATCGCCTTCACTAACACCGCTCCACAAAAAAATTATTGCCGAGGCAGAATCATGGCTTGGTGTGCCGTACAGCTATGCAGGAATAACGCGCTTTGGTATTGATTGTTCTGCCCTAATGATGAACATTTACAATGCTTTAGGTATACCGATACCACGTACAGCCGCCGAGCAATTTGAATTCGGTACAGAGGTCGCACGCGAGGAAATGCTTCCGGGTGATTTGGTGTTTTTTAATACGACCGGTAGTCCTGCTTCGCATGTAGGAATTATGAGCAGTTCGGAGGAATTTATCCATGCGTCTTCATCGATTGGTGTAACAAAACAAAAATTATCAGATACGTATTTCTCGACGCGATGGAGTGGTGCAAGGCGGATTATCTCCTTGCCCAAACCAAAGGCAAAGCAGAAAGTCGGAAAAGAATCATCGCAGCAAGATGAATATCATGAGGAATGAAGAATTAAAAACAATTTTTATGGTGGCGAATGATAGTGTTGCCATGGTGCGATTCAATAGCAACGACATCAAAACGGCAGGGTGTATCGTTGATATTGTGAAAGGCAAGATAGCTTTCTGCCATGCGTCGAATCGTACGTTGTTTGGAGGGCGTAACTGCTTCTTCAGGAGTGCCATAGCGTGTACTTCGACGAAGTTTTACTTGCACAAACACAAGAGTATCTCCGTCACGTGCAATGATATCGATTTCTCCCATTTTGCCGACGCGGTAGTTAAGCGTAACAATGGTGATGCCTTGTTCAATGAGATGGTTTATGGCAAGTGCTTCGCCTTGTGTACCAATCTTACGATTGTTTGCATGAGTTTTTTGTGGTACTGTAGATGATGAAGTATTCGTGCTCTTGTTCATTGTATGATAAATAGATTTATGCGGCGATGTTTTTCGCTCGTGCTTTGCGAATGCCATCTTCGACAGCTGTACGAGGAATAGCAACATCGAACCCTGTTCGTACCACTGTATTTGTGGTATCCAAGCGTGTTAGCACCTGACGGAAAGTTTGCTCTGCTTCTTCCCACCGACCAAGATAGAGTAGCGCATAAGCACGTAAATGCCGAGCATAGTTTTGTTCAGGAACAAATGTCAATGATAAATCTGCAAAGTGGAGTGATTCCTCATACTTGCGTTGATTGCCTACAAGATTTGCTAAAGAAGCCGCTGCATTTGCTGCTAAGTGCTTCGGAAGATTACCGATCTGTAAAGCAAAGAGCAGTGCTTGTTCAGCTTGATCGAAGACATGCATGAAATTCAGCGTTAAGCCGAGTTGAAGCCATGCGTAGGCATTCTCCGGTTCTTCTTTAACATGCTGAAGCAAGAGTCGATAATTACGATCCATTTTTTGTTTCATGATGGTCATGTCTTGATCATAACCAAGATGTTCGATCATAATATCTGAATCAGCAATACCACCCCCCGCCTCAAGAATACTGGTGCTGATTTGCTCATGGACACGTCCTATGAATTTGACCTTAGGATAGCCATAGTTACGAAAGAGACGCGGGTATGCACCAACATGATGTTCAGTATCCATGTCATTTTGGCGATGTTTACTTTTGATCATACATAAGAATGCTCCAATCTTCTCATCCGCCTCTTCAACAATAGTACGAAGACCTGCTCCTTGCTCCGGTATCAAACGCTCATCGGCATCGAGATAGAGTATCCACTTACCGGTACAGTGTTCGAGCGAGTTATTACGCGCCGATGCAAAATCATTCGTCCATGCACGATGATAAATTTTTGCGCCAAACTCTTGAGCAATAGTAAGAGTGCGGTCAGTCGAACCTGTATCAGTGATAATGATTTCATCAACAATCCCACGCACGCTCTCTAAACAGCCCGGTAGAAAATGTTCTTCATTTTTCACAATCATGCTGAGTGAAATTAATGGAGGTTGCGCATGTTCTGATATACTTGACTGAGGAGTCAAACGAATAGAAAAAGCCGATGCAAAAGTATGAAGATGTGTACGGAATGTTGCCAGTTCTTGTGTAGCAGACTGTGCGGGCAAAAGACGGACTAAGGTTTGCACGATATGTTGTGCTTGTGGAATACGTTCGTGCCAAATCGTCGGGCGGTGTGCATCTAGTGCTTGCATATAATTCATGAGCAGTACTAAGCGTTCGCCTGCTGCCGCGTAGTGCCCCAGCATATACGAGGCAAGAACATCATACCATAATGCTTCGCGTTGATTCGGGAAATATGCTAAAGATTGTCGAGCAACATGCAGCAAGCGTGTGTAATCAGTTTGTGCAAGTAGGTGTCGGGCATAAATATTTAAGACGACTGCACATTTTTGTGGTGTTGCTTTGGGGTGTGTCAGCAGTTTGCTGAGAGCATTCAGCATCTCATCATTCGAGAGATTTTCTCCAAAGGTGAGTATATGCAGAACATATTGAAAAGCACCTTCATCATTTGTTGCGCCTTGGCGCATCAATTCAGCTTCGAGGAGGGCTGTGTAACGACGAAATTTTTCACCGGTCGGCAATGTTGAATAGTGATAAAAAACGATAGAAGGATCGAAGAGTATTTTTAAGCCCAAGCGCGTAATGCTTGCTGTTACTTGCTCGTGGATAATGCCTTCATACTGAATAGCGGGGTGTCGGCGAAAAAGACGAAGAATTTCTGTCTGTGCATGAGCATCCGACTCTTTGCTGGTAGGTGTGTGACGAATCGAAGAAATATATCCACCAATGTCGGTAGGAGCATTGCTAATGAGTGAACGAATGTGTGTGCCAATTTCCGTATTGAACCATTCATCGGAGTCAAGCATTAATACCCATGAACCGGAACAGTGTTGCAGAGCATGATTACGAGCTTGGCTATAATCATTTCGCCAAATCGTATGGACAATCTGTATGGGGGGGATATGTCCGGATTGTTCATGATGACCTTGTTCGCGAAGAGTACGGACAACATTGAGTAATTGAGCATCATCGTGCGAAGTACGATTGACAGCATTATGACTGATAATAATTTCATCGCAGCACGAAGCAAGTGAAGATAAAGCACGCAGAAGATATGGCGTATTGCTTTCTGTAAGAGAGCCGACAATGATTGCGCCGGAGAGTAATATTGTGCGAGAAGAATTGTCATGGTCCTGTGCTGATCCTTGAGTAGTGAATGCCTGTAATGCTTGTTCAGCTTGAGCAAGAAACTGCGGTAGATCAGTACGTTGCGGTTGAAGGTGAATTGCTTGCTTAAGTAGTGCTACAGCATCGGCAGGTCGTTGGAGCCGTAAAGCAATATTAGCTTCACCAACAATGCAAGCAATATCATTGGGAGCATGTTTACGACCTTCGTGAAAACAGAGAAGTGCACGATGCCATTCTTGCAAGCCTGTATAACATTGTCCCATCTTAAAATAAACTTGTTCAGGAACAACATGGTACTCACTCTCGAATCCTGAGGTCGGTTCAGCTAATGTTCGATGTAAGTCTTCAAAGATTGACAGTGCTGAACGAAAATCAGATTCAGCCAAGAGAACATCGCCCGCGATCAATGATGCTAGTGTCTGTCGTGGCTTTCTGCGTAAAGATTCACGAGCAATACGCAAACTCAAATCGAGTTGTTTGGTTTGATACAATGCTAACGCATAAAAATTGAGTGCTTCGATGACTAAATGTTCAGCGAGCTTTGGCGTAGATATATGGTGCATATGATCGGTTGCCGGTAGATGCATCGCACGCAAGATATTGTCAAGAGCCATGTGGAAATCGTCAAGTGCTTCTGTATGGCGACCAAGTGCAAGCAGTGTTTTTGCTCGTTGAAAAAGAGCATAGCGGTTATCAGGTGTTGTCTGGAGTGTCGTATTGAGCATAGCGAGATTACGCTCTTGTTTCTCACGCATAGCAGTTGGAGAAAGATTATATCCCAAATGCGTGAAGACAATAGTCGAAGGTTGGATGAGGAGACCTGCTTGTTGAATGGCATCGGTAATTTGTTCATGAATGATACCCTGCCAACGGATGCGATCATCACGCCGAAAGATTCGTGTTGCTTGCGCAGTAAAAACATCACTGCCACCATTAGTCCGAGCAGAGTGTGAGCGCAAATGAACAAGTATGCCACCAACTTCTTGCGGAGCAGTACGCAAGATATCAGCACATGTTGAGGCATTTTCAAGTCGTTCGTCTGCGTCAATACTGAGTATCCATGGTGCTTGTGCGAATTCGAGACAAACATTGCGTGCTTGAGCAAAATCATTCTGCCATGTAGACTGGATGACGTGACAACCAAGCGATTCAGCTAATGGTTGTGTGCCATCAGTTGATCCCGTATCAACAACAATGAATTCAACGGGAAATGCTTCAGCAAGTGGTCGTACTGAAGCGATACAATCCGCAAGCATGTAAACTTCATTTTTAGTAATCAGACAGACAGAGAGAAAAGGAGTCGAATTCATAAGAGAACAACAGCTACACAAAAAGAATACGATTCAGAAGAATGCTGATAGACACAGGGCATGTGTTTATGTACAGACTTTACAAGTTAGGTTGTTGGTTGCTAGTGCATACCAATAGGGGTAAGAAAAAATGTCTGCATGACGCCTTTGCCTTTAACCTCAATAGGTTGACGGGATTCGACTACAATATCTAAAGGCATACCAATTTGCTCAATAAGTGTACAACGGTATGTATTTGGTGCAATTTCTTCCACACCCGGTGAATTGAGTAGTACTTGCATGAAACGCTCGGATACATGGATGCGTCCTTCTGCACCGTGAGATTCCATACGCGACGCGGTATTCACCGAATCACCCCATAAATCGTAAGCAAATTTATGCTTACCAATAACGCCTGCCACACAAGGACCACAGTGTATTCCGATGCGAAGATTGACATTGGTAGCAGTGATTTCCCGAATGGTATTCAACGAACGCAGCATGCTGGCGGCAAAAAATGTTATCCGCACGGCATGCACATCTGTAACCTCGGGAATACCACCGGCAATCATGTAGCAATCTCCAATTGTTTTGATTTTTTCTAATTGATACAGCAGCGAGGCATCATCAAATTCGCTGAACATCCAATTAAGAAGTTGCACAAGTTCGCTGGCAGAAGTACGTGCAGAAAGCTTCGTAAATCCAACCATATCTGCAAAGAGTACTGATACATTCTCATAGCTGTCGGCAATGAGTTCACTTCCTAATTTAAAACGCTGACCAATTGAACGTGGGAGAATGTTGCTCAAGAGTTTTTCGGATTGTTCTTTCTGTTCTTCAATTAAATGTTTCTGCTCTAAAATTTCTGCATTCTGAAGTTGAATTTCTGAGTTCTGTGCTTGTGTCTCTTCGAGAAGATCAGCGATGCGTTGTTGCGCTTGTGCTGACGCAAGTACAGAAGCAATATTATCAGCGAGGGCTCCAAAAAGATCAAGATCTTGTTGAGTAAATGACTCCATTGAGCCAAACTCTGCAACGGCTAAACAAGTATCTTGAAAGATGAATGGTACAGCACAATAGTGCTGTGCTTGCAGTGTGCCAAGGGCACTGGCAACACCGTGATGAGCTAATGATTGTAAAGTATAGTTTTCTGTTTGCGGTGATGTTGCAGAAACAGATTGATGATGCCGGACAGGTTCGGTAATGCGACTGTTTTGTATGTCAGCTTGGATGATAGAACGATGCTCGTAGCTACTCCCGATAATGCCTTCACCAGTACAAAATGTCTGGCGAATAGAACTTGGGTCAGGACAACTATATGTTGCATTAAGTTCAAGATATACTTGATTGTTGACAGTACGAACTTTTCGCAGATACAATGATGCCGTGATGCTGCTTGTTAGCTCAGCAAGCATACGGAGGATATCGGTTGTAAGTGTGTCAAGATGGTTAGCATTACGTGCGAGTGAGGCAATACGATAGCGAAGATCGTCATAATACTTCTGCGTTTCGATTGCTTCCATTGAAGTATTCATAAGTGCAGCAAGTGTAGCAAGTTCATCATTTTTCTTTTTGATAAACTGTAGCTTCTTCTTGCGCTCTGACGACGATGATTGAAATGCTTGTGTAATGGTGCGAAAGGAGAAACGTATTCTACGGAGAATAACAATGGTCGAAGCGATAAGAAATGTCAATAGAATAGTCGTGCCAACCACCGCGGTAATATTTTTTATACGATCAAGTTCTTGCTCGTGGAGCATGACTGTATCTGCACCACGATGAACCAGAGCATGAAGTTCACTACTTCGTAGAGACAACTCTCGGCAATACTCAGAGAGTCGCTGTGCTTCAAGCCTATATTCCGCTTCCCCAAGCAACTCATCTTCATCAAGGATCTTTCTGAGGGTGAATTGGATATCATTTCTGATAATGATTATAGACTTCGCAACCGCTATTTCATGAGGTTCCGTTAAGGCAAAGAATGTTTTTTGCCATATAGTCTCAGACTCATTCATTCCCTGCTCAATTTGCATGCGTAGTTGTTTAATACCACTTTGAAAGGAATCTTGAGTACTGCTACTAGAAGGGGTATCAGAAGACTTCTTATATTCGATCAGTAGGTTAGGTAGGGCAGTTGTATACCACATCTGTAGGCGGTAGAGACCATTCATGGACTGAATGCGATGCATGTACATATCCTGCATGGAGGCCATGGTCTGCTTTTTTAAGTAAAGAACTGTACCGCCCAATATTCCTACAAAAACGGCACAAATAATCATAAGCCGGGTAATCTGCTGAGCAATCCATGATTGCTGTTTGGCGGAGCGCGAGGCACCTTGTGCAGATTGGGGAGTGGGTATAGTAGATGATTGAGCAGTAATCTTCTTTTTCAATGACAGATGAAGATCTTGCCAAGAATCTCGATAGGAATTACTCATAACATTGCCCCGGAAGTGAGTGACGCTGTTATGGTACTATCTGCATGTTGTAGTGAATGGGTGGCATGATCTGACTGTTCAGATTGCCTCATGCTGAGTTGAGAGGAGTCCAAGATATGGTTGTGTCGATAAGTTAATAGTGCCAGTGCGATACTTTCACCGATAATTGATGCTAATGTTTGTTGCTGATGATTTATGGAATGAAGACAAGCGCATTCAATAACGGCAAGAACTTCTTTTTTATAGAGGCAGGGAATTGCCATCATGTAGTGTGGTGCTGTACGCCCAGCCGCCGATACGACAAAAGTAGGGCTGCCAGATAATGATGAAGTACTATTCTCAGCATTATCGGGAGTCGATTCTCCCAAGGACATAATGACAATTGTACCATTCCGCACAGATTGTCCGCAAATACCTTCACCTGTGCGAAAACGTACAAGTGGGTGTTGGTGAGAAACAGCAAACCCTCCTATAAACTCAAACAGATCTTTATGTGCAACTTGGTCGTATGGATGGGTAGAAGAGGCAACAAAATGATTCTGATTGTTGTGAGCAATATCACAGCGAGTGTACAGACATACAACAGAAGAGTCAAGATATTTGGCAATAAAGCTCGAAATATTGAGAGATAGTTCGTGCAGAGAGGTACTTTCCTGAATAATACGGGCAGCAGAAGACTGACCTTCCTTCAGCCATAACACTTGTTGTTCTGCAATACGCAATGTTTCAATTTCATTACGTTGCTGTTCCATCGCACGAATAGTTTTTGCTTGCTTGCGCGCATTTCGAACCAAGTAAAAAAAACTCAGAGCAACAAAAACAGCAATGATGACAATAATTGATCGAGTTAAAACTTCTTGTCGTTGACTAGAGAGAGCGAGCTTGTCAGCAGATGCTTTGTGCTCCCACTCATTCTCAAGATGAGTAGCTTCTGTTTCAAACTGAATTTTACGATGAGTGATCGTTATAATGAGCCGAGAGTAGTAATTGCTGTATTTATAAGCGGAGTCATATTGTTTGAGCGATGCATAAATATTTCGCAAAAGTTCTACGGCACTTTCTTCATCCGGCTCGTTTGAAAGTTTTTTTGCACGCGCCAATGCTTGTTGAGCCAATGAAATTGCGTCTTTTGCTTTGCCTAATGCAAAGAGAATTTCCGCCTTTTCTTGGTATGCATTGTTTTTTTCATACGTTGATCGATTAGTTTCTGCCAAATAAATGGCAGAATCAATCATAAGTGTAGCCGGTTTTAACTGCCCCATGGTTTTGTAAAATCGTGCCAAATAAACATACGCCGTGGTGATATTGGCAGTATCTTTAATCGAGTGATGTGATCGCAAGAATAAGCAACGTTGATAGTTAATGTTTGCCTGAGTATAATTATCCAATTCTTTATACAAGTCACCGAGGCGTAATGCCGCATATGCCATGCCGATGGTATCGTTTTGTTCGGTGAACATTTGCTGACTTTCCGACATATAGGAGAGAGCTTCACCGAATTTTTTTTTATACACTAGCATTTCACCGATATTCAGCTTGCAATAGGCGAACTCGCGCGGGGTCTGCGCACTTATTCCTAACGATTCAATTTTTTTGAAAACATCCAAACCACGATCATAGTCCTTGATATTGCGAAAAATGATGCCGATATAGTTTGCCGGCTCAATGAATCGTTGGGGTAGTCGAAAATTTGTAGCTAACTCCATCGCTTCTCTGCCATAGCGAACTGCGGCATTAATGTCATTCTTACGATAGAGCCATGCTAAACGCGTCAGTGGAGCAATACGAGAAGTATCATTGTAGGTAAGCAAGAGAGACTTTAAACTATCCGCTTCAGAGATTTGTGCACGAAGACGACAAGAAGAGAATAGGAGACCAATGCCAAGCAGAAGACCTATGCCAATATATTTGGTGATTCTACACATACATGGTAGGAGAAAATAAAGATGAGTCTCTGAGCAAGAGTTTCTGATATACAATATGCTTGATGTGTACGATGATTCTATAATCTAAGTAACCGTAAGCATTTGCTTCTCATTTTAAAAATTGGCAGAACGTAATCGCCAACTGAAATTTAAGTAAATTGGATTGTGTTCTTTGCAAAAAAGTAGAGACAAAATCGAGGAAACACACAATATTCCTTGCTTTCTTTTATGCAAAGTAGCAGAACACGATATTTCTATTTTTTCTTTTCATTTTTTAGAGATACACTATGTTTGGTTTAGGAACACCCGAATTACTTATTATCGGTCTCGCCCTTGTCTTGATGTTTGGTGCGCGAAAAATTCCTGAATTAATGCGTGGTTTAGGTTCGGGGATTAAAGAATTCAAGAAAGCATCTTCGGTCGAAGATGATGATGCTTCCAATAAACCCGCAATGAAATCATAAATAACCCTATGCTTCGCGTGTGACAAACAGTCATGATCTTGCACGAATAAGGCTTGATTGGAGCATGTCTGCGATGGTCTCTTGATTTTCATTATCATCAAC
>DHLT01000316.1:0-2361 GCA_002405405.1 Ignavibacteria bacterium UBA4661
CCCCAGTGTATTGTTGATTTTATGTGCCCCGGTGGGACATAAAGCTTCACGCTTCAGATAAATGCGCGTTCCGTATTTATGCGACTATCGTTCGGCGAGATACAAAGGTGTAGTGCTGCCGACATAGTGTTTCAATAACCGTTGAAATTCATGATAAAAGTCTTCGTCATTAATAATCGAAAGGTATGCTTGTTGCAGTTCATGAACATTGGGGTACAGCATTTCAGGAATAAATGCTCCGCCAAATTGACCATAATACCCTCGTTCGCTGACACCATAGTCTGTGCTCAGAGAAGGAAATAATTCCGTCATACAATATCCGCCTGATGAAAATGAAGGTGTTGAAGAAACTGTGTAATTCGTGAAATATCCTTGCGCGCCGGAGCATGTTCAAAACGGCTATTAATATCAATACCTGCTATGTGCGGTTGAATTGCTTGAATACGCTTACTGTCATCGGGTCCGATACCACCGGCAAGAATCAGTTTTGACGAGTGCATGGTGCTCAATGATTGTAGCATATCCCAATCGAATTGTACACCTGTACCACCATGCGCTTTGCCGGCAGTATCACACAAGACATAATGGCTGTACGGCGCATATTTATCAATACGTTGTGCAACGATATCGACCGTATCATTAACATCTATGCTAATCGCCTTGATGATCATTGCATCAGGAAATGCAGTGCGTATCGTACTGATATACTCAACAGATTCCTGCCCATGCAGTTGCACACCCGACGGACAATGCTTCGCCATGAGCACGGACAATGTTTCGAGCGGCATATTTACCGTTACAAGAATACCTTGAACATCGTGTTCACGTAATGTCTGAAACAAAGTTGGCGAAAGAATTGCCGGTGCATAGCGTGGCGATCGTTCATACTGGATAAAACCCAACCAATCGGGACGAATAGGCAATGGCAGATTGAGCAAGGCATCAATCTCTGTTTGCTCGCGCATTCCGCAAACTTTTACCAACAACGAACGATCATGCTTCTGCATAGTTTATGCCGCCTGTGCTCGCGATTGTGTTGTTGTACTTTGCATCGAATGACGCGCAAGCTCTTGAATGAATTCTTTGCATTGCACTTCAGGACGTACATGACGCATGAAGGTTTCACCTATCAAGAAACCATGATAACCCGCATTCCGCAAAGCAAGAACATCTGCCGGAGTGCGTAAACCGCTTTCGGCAATTGCTGTGAATTCATCAGGAATATGTTCAACCAAAGCATGGGCAATGTCGAGTGATGTTTCAAACGTTGAAAGATTACGACTGTTCACCCCAACCAAATGCACAAGCGGATGGATATGAGAGTTCAACTCTTCTTGAGAATGTACTTCGAGTAAGACTTCCATTTGCAAGCCATGCGCACATTCTGCCAACACTCGTGTTTGCTCCGGTGTAAGTGCAGAAGCAATCAACAGAATCGCATCAGCACCATGCGAACGAGCTTCGACAATTTGGTACTCATCAATAATAAAATCTTTGCGAAGAATCGGACAGTAGTTGTACTTGCGTGCTGATTTCAGATCATTTAAGCTACCGCCAAAGAAATCTGTATCCGTGAGAATTGAGAGTGCTGATGCACCTGACTGCATATACCCAACCGATACCTGATCAACACTTGCATACTTGTTGATAACACCCTTTGAGGGTGATTTACGTTTAAATTCTGCAATAATACCATGCTTGTCAGCACGGCGAATATACCGTGCAAGCGAAACCGTCGGTGTTTTGAAATACTCGCTTCGCTCCAACAAGGCTGTCGGGAAAAGTTGTTTGCGTTCAGCAACTTCTGCGCGCTTGCGTTCGAGAATCGTTGCTAGAATATTGTTCTGCGTACTCATCGTGATGCCTCCAAAAGATTAAGAAAAGAAGAATATGCTTTACCGGATTGTATTGATTCTTGAGCCATTGCAACACCCTCAAGAAGTGTTTTTGCTCGCCCCGCGCATACAAGTGCGGCTGAGGCATTGGCAATCGTTACATTCATCTGAGCATGTGTTGCATTGCCTTGTAAGACATTCAACATAATTTTTGCGTTATGAGCCGGTGTTCCGCCGGCAAGATCTTTATGCGTGAGCGGTTCAAAACCGAATGATTCCGCACTCAATATCATTTCTTGGTCATTCAACACTGTTAAACATTCACCCGTAAGCGAGATTTCGTCATAACCATCAAGACCGCGAACAATCATCCATTGCTCATCGGTATCCGCAAGAACATCGCGATATAAACGTGCTACCTGCAAGCTCCACACACCTGCCAAGCGCGTACGTACATGCGCGGGATTGACAAGTGGTCCAAGCATATTAAACACGGTTTTCATACCAAGTTGTTTACGAACAGGGT
>DHLT01000316.1:2465-4479 GCA_002405405.1 Ignavibacteria bacterium UBA4661
CTTACGAACAGGAGCCACCACTTTCATTGCCGGGTGAAACAGTGGAGCATGAAGAAAAGTGATATTGGCTTTATCCAATTCTTTTTTGAGCTGGTCTTCTTCGCTGGAGAACACATATCCAAGATGCTCAATGACATTAGAGGAGCCTGATTGCGAAGACACACCATAATTACCATGTTTTATAACCGGCATTCCGGCTCCGGCAACAACAAAGGCAGAAGTGGTTGAAATATTAAACGTATTCTTTCCATCACCACCGGTACCACAGACATCCATTGCATCATAGTCGGCAAGATTCACCTTGACACATAATTCAAGCAATGCCGAGCGCAATCCTGCAAGCTCTTCTACTGTTACCGGGCGTACCATAAAGATGGTCAGGATCGCTGCAATCTGTGCTTCGTTGTATGCTCCACGCGACATATCAAACATGAGTTGCCGTGTTTCTTCTCTGCTTAATGTCTTGAACATCGCAAGTTCTTGAATCAATTCTTTACCGCTTGTTGCCATGATCTTTGAAAAAAATAATCGTAAAGAAGATTGTGTACAGTATTCAGTGGAAGGAGTAGTGTATTGAACAGCATTTCATCAATTGTGCAACCAATTCAACACCATTGTCGTTCCATGTTCGGTAAGCACCGATTCAGGATGAAATTGTACACCGCGAATCCGCAAGGTCTTGTGGTGTAATCCCATGATAAATCCTTTTTCATCAACAGCAGTAATCGTTAAACACTCCGGCAGTCCTTCGCGATTTACCACCCACGAATGATACCGCCCCGCCATGAATTGCTCCGGCACATTCCGAAAAAGCACATCCTCTTCTACAACGCGAACAGGAGTTGCTACGCCGTGCATGACACGCTCTAAATTGTGGAGTGTACCACCAAAAGATTCACCGATTGCTTGTAATCCTAAACACACGCCAAAAATGTCTTTTGTCGTTGAGTATGTTCGTAAGAGTTCAGGCAGAACACCTGCTTCCGAAGGGATACCGGGACCCGGTGAAATCAAAATTTTATCGTAGAGTGCAATGTCGGCAAGGGCAATCTCGTCATTGCGACGTACATCGAGATCCGCACCATCTGCCCGTAGAATATGCACGAGATTGAACGTAAAAGAATCGTAATTATCGAGAACAAGAAGACGCATACAGAAGAAGGAATCATGTGAAAAATTGTTCTTACATCGTTTCGGCAAATGCCAATGCTTTTTTTAAAGCAAGCAATTTGTTATGGACTTCCTGTGCTTCGCTCTCGATAACAGAATCTGCTACCAAGCCCGCTCCTGCTTGATAATGCAAGGTGTTATTCTGACTGAAAAACGAACGAATCATAATTGCATGATTGAAGTTTCCTTGAAAATCCATCACACCAATCGAACCGCCGTAGAAGCCACGGTTACCCTGTTCATATTCGGCAATTAACTGCATGGCACGATGCTTTGGCGCACCGGAGAGCGTTCCGGCAGGAAATGTATCAGCAACAATATCAAAAGGCGAAGAGTCACGCACTCTTCCTTTGACAGATGACACAAGGTGAATGACATGCGAATAGAATTGAATCTCCTTGAATTTTTCTACACGAACATGATCGCAATGACGACTGAGATCATTCCGTGCTAAATCAACGAGCATAACATGTTCGGCATTTTCTTTTGAGTCTGCTTTCAGTTTTTCAGCTAGAGCACGATCTGCTTCATCATCGCCGGTTCTACGAAATGTTCCGGCAATCGGCATAATTGACGCTTCTCCATTACGAATCATGATTTGTGCTTCTGGTGATGAACCAAATAAGCGATACTTGCCATAATCGAAGTAAAAGAGATAGGGCGAAGGATTGATTGTCCGCAAGGCGCGATAGACGGTAAAATCATCACCGGCAAACTTTTGAGAGAATCGTCGTGATAGCACTAATTGGAAGACATCGCCACGATGAATGTGTTTCATGGCTGTTGTCAGGGTTGCCTTGAATTCATCATTAGAAAAATTCGACGACTCTTCCCACACCATGGT
>DHLT01000080.1 GCA_002405405.1 Ignavibacteria bacterium UBA4661
AAGCATTGCTGTGCCAGGCTTACGCGTAGGAAGATGTTCTTCAGGGAAAGAACGATCAATATGAATTGCTGAGAACGTAACACCTTCGTTGTATAGGGTTGTCAGCATTTTTTCATGAGCCGGATGAAAAGTATCTTCAGGAAACGATGCAGTACCTAAACCATCCTGATTTGTTACCATCACAAACTCAAAATCTGTTTCCGACTGAATGCGATATAGACTACGCAAGACAGCCGGAAGGAATTCTAACTTCGCAAGAGAGTCAATTTGAAAATCCTCCGGCTCGAGAATAATTGTGCCATCACGATCAATAAATAATGCACGTTTCATAATCTAAAAAAAGTATTCAACAAAAAAATAGAGCCGCCTTTGCGTAAGAGTTCTGCAAAGGCGGCGCAATAATAAGCATCTCTTTGATTGTGTCAACAATCAATCCCTTCTTTCTTGTATTCTTACTTCTTAGGAGAAAAGAGTGTGTCATCTAATGGCTGATTAGCTTTGTAGCTCAGCGTCATGGTCAGACCAATTGGACCGTTTTTTAGCTCGATGATACCCGGCAACTTTGTGCCATTCACTACAACATAATTCTTGTAATATTGGGTAATTGGCATTGGACCTTGAGGCGTATCACTTGTGCTTTCAACAGTATGTGTTAAGTAGGTTTCACCATCAAGGGCAATTTTACGTTTATCACCGTGCTTAGAAACAGCTTCAAGCCATACAAGCCCATCTTTTTTACCGAGGATTGTCACGGAATAACCAAGATCTGTCAGCGATGCAACAGGAAATATCCGAGCTTCAAATTTTTCAGCATCAGCTTGGCTACCTTCTGCTTGTGTCATACGACCCATCTGATCTTCGAATACAATATCACCATTCACCCATTTTTGAATGTTGATAGGTGGTACCAACACTTTTAGTTGTGATGTTCCTTTATTGGGTGCTTTCATACTCATACTCACCGTACCTTTAACCTTTTGTCCGCCCATTGCCAAATTCACATCACCGGTAGCAACTACAGTCTTGATCTGAGCAATACTATCCGCGCCACCAAGAGCATCGATGTGTCGCTTCATGAGTTGTTCCACCGTCATGGTCATTTTCGTATAGGGCGATGCAATTTCCAACTCATTGGTGTAACGATTGATTGGTCCTAAATTTAATGCTTCTAACTTTTTCAGGACATCTGCACTGCCACACACAACAATGTAAGCGTTATCGATACTCGCATACTGTTTTGCCGTAGCACGTAAATCAGCCGCTGTTAGAGAAGAATATTCAACAGGGTAATTTTTTACTTTCTCAATGGAAATACCATTAGCAATAGCATCTTGGAGTAATGCTGCAATGAAGGAACTCTCTTCAAAGCCCATGAGATAATTTCCGACTACAAATTGCTGAGTACTTTTTACTAACGAGTCAGGCGTATCTTGCGAAGAAAGTTTATCGAATTCACGGCGTAGAACAAGCACTGTTGAATCCGTAACAGCATCACGTACTGCCGCGCCACCGCGAATAGTATTCGCCCAACGATTGCTTCCTACACGACAAAATGGTGTGTAGGTATAGGAATATGTTTCGCGTAGTGTTTGCATCAACCGTGAACCGAAACCGGAACTACCCATGAGATTAGCGAGCAATTGTGTCTTAATGTAATCAGGATGATTGAAGGGCACTGCTTGCGATACAAATACTACCTGCGATTGCACCGAGCCGGGACGCTCCACGAAGTAAATACCCGGTTTCATTGGTTTGACAGGAGGTACAGCAGGCTTGACAATATCCGATTGTTTCCAATCAGCAAAAGACTTTTCAAGCAGAGCAACCACTTCTTTTTTAGTCATATCACCAACTACTGCAAGAGTAGCAACATTTGGTCGTACAATACGTGTATAGACCGATTTGATATCCTCGAGCTTAAGCGCCTCAACAGTTTTCTCTGTTGCTAATCGTGCATACGGATGCTCTTTACCATACAGCGCAATATTTGCCATGGCATTCGCGAGTGCACTGGCACTTGACTTGCGATTTTTGACCGTGGCAAGTGCTTGTGGCTTAAGTTTATCCATTTCCTCTTGCGGGAATGTAGGGCGGATAATCACATCGGAAAAAACATCTAACAGCAAGGGTAATTGCTTCTTAAGAGCATATCCAAAAACAAAAAAAGCATCATCGGATGCACCGGCAGATACCGAAGCGCCAACGCCATCTAAGGTGGTTGAAATATCGAGTGCAGTACGCTTGCCTGCACCTTTGGTTAACAACGATGCCATCATCGACGTAGCACCAATTTTCTCTTCGCCGGCAGAACCCATTTCAACCTGTACACGTAAAAATACCGTTGGTTGTTCGTGGTCTTCTACAAGGATAACACGTAAACCATTAGACAACGTGAACTGTTCGTACTTGGGAAATGAAACTGCTCCAAGCGAACCTGCACCCGGCTTTTTTGTCAGGTCGATAGCCTGCTTTACACCGGTTTCTTTTTTCTTATCGGATTCTTTTTTCTTTTGTGTAAAACTTGACATTACCGATAGGGGTATTGCAAGCATACAAGCTATCGTCATACCCACAATCATGGTGCGAAAGCGGCTTAGTGAGCAAAATATTATCTGAGATAATTTCATAGTTGTAAGCAATGTAAAAGATGGAAGAAATGTCGAACGAGAATACAGCTCTCAATACATGACGATACTATAATTACTTTTTGGCTTGTGCCGGATAGTAAGAAAGTACCACACGCCGCTTGCCACCAAAATATGTTGCCGCTGCACGCTGAATATCAGCACGGGTAACTTTAATATAGTTATTCATCTCGGTGTTAATAAGATTCGTATTTCCGAAGAATGAATAATTTTTTGCGAGGGTTTCAGCTTTATCCATAGCTCCCTTTTTGCCAAAAACGAATTGTGCTTCTTTAATGTTTTTTGCCTTCGTAAGCTCTGCATCTGTCACACCACCAGAGATAATTTTATTGATATCATCATCCATCGCCAGCTCGACACTATCTAAAGATTTGCCCGGTGCAGCAAAACCGATAAAAGCATCCAAGCCTGTGTGCTGATATGCGAATTGTACATCTTCCACACCAACAGCAAGTTGATCTTGATCGACTAATCGCTGATACATACGTGCACTTTCACCATCGAACAGAATTGAATGAAGCAATTTCACGGCATAGTAATCTTCACTACCATCTTTAGGTCCGCGATACACAAGAAGAACAGCGGGTACCTGTGCTTTTTGGTCATCGATTCGCTCACGTGTTTCACCGGTAAGTTGTGTTATTGTTATCGGCTGACGTTTAGGTTCTGCACCTTTAGGTAAAGAACCAAAATATGTTTGAATCCATTCTTTGGCTTGCTTTTCATCAAAATCACCACAAACAACCAACGTTGCATTATTCGGTTGATAAAAGTTATTGTAAAACGCTTGGAACTCGGAAATCTTCGCAGAATCAATGTGCTGAGATGAACCGATACCGGGCCATGCATAGGAGCCGCCCTTGAAGACATTATTAAGTGATTTTTCTAGGAAGCTACCATACGCTTGATTGTCATAACGCACCTTACGTTCTTCTTTTATAACACCACGTTGCGTCTGTACGCCAAGACTATCAATAATCAATCCGCGCATCCGTTGATACTCAATAAAAAGCGACAATTGAAGCTGATTTGCCGGAAGCTGTATTGTGTAGACTGTTTGATCGAGTGCTGTGTATGCATTAAGATTTCCCCCTGCTGTTTCGATATATCGCCCCACATTTTTTCGCTCAAAATTTTTTGTTCCTTCAAACATCAAATGCTCGAAGAAATGCGCAAATCCGGTACGTTGGGGGTCTTCATCACGTGAGCCCACACGATAATGCACAACTGTAGCAACAATCGGCGCAGATTTATCTTGATGCAAAATAACGTGCATACCATTGGGTAAACTATACTCCGTGAATTTTATGGCATTAGCTTGTGCATGCAATGCTGTTGCAGATAGCACGAGAGCAATAATTACCATCATGCTTGATGCACACAACGTACGAACATGATTGGCAAGCAGTGTCAGTGCGAATGATCGTTGCATAATGAAGTTCTCCTTGAGGATAGACAACGGTGAATAAAATGATAAAAGAAAAATTTTCAGTTCTACAACAGTAGTCATGAGCACTATCATAGGATAGTACGGTACGGCATACGCATCATTTCTTGCACACAACAGCAATAGTACAAACCATTACAATGGTATATAAGAACGCAACGCTGACAATAGTGCAGAATTTTCTTCGGCTGTACCAACCGTCAAACGCAAGCCACCGATATAGTATTCATCGGGCTTACGCAAACGCACAACGACACCGCAACCCAAAAGGTATTTATACAACGCAAGTGCATTCGATGTTTCAACCATAATGAAATTTGCATCACTCGGATACACACGCGACAGCACCGGAATTGTCTGCAGTGCATGGAGCAATTGCTCACGCTCACGCAAAATCTCTTGCACACTCTCTTGTACCCATTGTGTTTGCACGAGAGCGTTCAACGCAAGCTCTTGTGTCACAGCGCTGACATTATACGGTGATTTCACTGTATTCATCGTAGCAATCAGTTCCGACGAACCAAATGCTGCACCAATGCGTAACCCTGCAAGACCAAGTGCTTTGGAAAATGTCTGTAAAACAACGACATGGGGAAATTCATGCAGACGCGTGAGCATGCTCTGACGCTGAGTGAATTCGATGTAGGCTTCATCAATCACGACCATACACTGAGCGTGTTGCACGATGGCAAGAATATCCTCTTCGCGCATGAGGTTGCCTGTGGGATTATTCGGCGAGCAAATGAAAACAATTTTTACAGTGTCATCAAGAGCAGAAAGTACCGCTGGGACATCGATGTGAAATGCCTGATTTTCTTTGGTGATAAGTGGTACCGAGCGTACGCCAATGTCATGGATAGCGCAGTATGATGCATACATAACAAAGGTTGGCGGCATAACAACGATAGCATCTTTTCCGGGTATACAAAACATGCGGAGCAGTATATCAATCGCTTCATCACTCCCCATGCCTAAAAAAATTTGCTCCGGTGGTAGACCCTTCATCGCACCGTATTTCTCTTTTAGAGCCCATGCGAGTGGGTCTGGGTAACGATGTAATGCACCCTGAGCAGGTATAACACCATTACCATGCGCATCTAAGGGTGAACCAAAAGCATTTTCATTGGCATTTAAAAAAATATCCGCTCGTCCGGAAAATTCTGAACGAGCGGATGGATAGGGCTGTAATGTACGGATATTCGGTCGAAGCAGATTTTTAAGATTAAACGTAGCCATTGACTCAAATTCTGAAACATATACAATAACAATTTACTGCTTATGCAAGCGTCACTTCGCCTTAATAAGCTAGTAAACACAAACCATTAGAACGGAATATCGTCATCACCAAAATTATCATTAGAATCTTGGCGACCATTCGAATCGGCACGCTCAATACGCCATGCATCCAAGTTGGTAAAGCAAACTTCTTCACCATTACGTGTTGTTCCCATGCGTCCACGCAGGTTGAAAAGAACTTTTACGCCTTCACCTTTGCTATACCGATCCAAAACTTCGCATTTATCTTGTACGGTTTGAAATTTTACATGCTGGGTATAATTACCATCTTGGATTTCGAGAACAAACTCGCGCTTACGGAACTTATCCGATACTTGCGTTGTGGGATAAACTGCAAACAATGTGCCTACTGCTTCGTACGACATACAACAAACAAAACAAAAAAAAAGAATGAGTGAACTACAAGTATGTAAGATATTCGTTGTTTTTGCGATTTCCAACGGAAATCGCAAAAACAGCAAAATTTACATTGTACTCACTCTTTAGAGTTTTCGACTGTCTTTTCGTGTGCTATTTTAACTCAGCTTCGAAAAACTCATCTGCAAAATCAAATAGGAAATGCAAATTGCACTCGTTGATGACGCACTCTGTTGTCCGCATTTGTTGCATCTCTCTCTATCGCGAAGAGACTTCACCTCATTTTCTTTTTATTCATTTATTATTAAGGCGTGTATGAACCGCTCCTTTCTTTTCCGCTTATTTTCAGTCTGCCTGATTCTTGCTCTTATCAGCGGTCTCACCTCTTGCAGCAAAAATGAACTCGCCCTCAAACAGTCTCAGATAGACTCTTTGCA
>DHLT01000119.1:0-4001 GCA_002405405.1 Ignavibacteria bacterium UBA4661
CATTGCTATGGCAAAGGAACAATCACCTGACCTCATTATCTCAGATGTGATGATGCCGGAGAAAAATGGTTTCGAAGTCTTGGAGGCAATGCGAGCATATCCTCCCACCTCGACAATCCCATTTTTGTTTTTGACAGCGCGTACAGACAAAGCAGATATTCGACAGGGTATGACTGCCGGCGCAGACGATTATTTAACCAAACCATTTAGCTTGGATGAATTAGAACAAGCAGTTCGTGTTCAACTAGAAAAACGTCAAAAAGTACAAGAAAAATCCGAAGAAAAGATCGAGGCATTGCGACAAAATTTAAGTCGCTCGTTGCCACACGAATTACTTACACCCCTTATTGGTATCATTGGAAATGCCAATATGCTCATGCAAGGTGCCGATGCCGGTGTGCTGGAGGCTGAAGATATTAAAGATTTGGCAAAACAAATTAAGGACAGTGGCGATCGATTGCATCGTGTGATCACGAATTTTATTTTATACTCGCGTCTAGAGGTGATTTATACTGATCGTGAGCAATCAGCGTATTATCGGACACTGAAAAAAGACCTTGCCAATATTGATATTACCGATGTCATACAGCATAAAGCAATGACCTTCAACCGACAAGATGATGTTTCATGTTCTCTTGAGGATGTTGATTTGGCTATTTCGGGTGAGTTCTTGGTTGCACTTATTCGTGAAGTCGTAAAAAATGCATTAGAGTGGTCAGATCCGGGTACGACAATCGAATGTACTGGAACAAAAGATGGTGATGTTTATACTGTTGTTATCACCGATCATGGTCGTGGAATGGCGTCGGAGCAGATCAATAGCATAGGCGCTTACATGCAGTTTGATCGAATGATTTATGAGCAGCAGGGAGCAGGTCTTGGTCTAGCAATTATTCGACGTATTGTCGATATCCATCACGGAATTCTTGCTATTAATAGCAAAATCGGCGAAGGTACATCAGTAATCATACAACTGCCGATAGCACGATAAGTGTGCTATATGGGTAACTACATTAATCCCACCACGTGAAATCGTCTGTACGCGGAAACTGTTCAAATGCTTGTATTACGGAGCCAGGTGGCATAGTAAGTTTTCGACGAATTGTATCAATCCACGCAATGTCAACTGTGAGAGTAGCGCAAATGATCAAAGATTCGTCGTGTCCTTGACGCAGGAATTCATGAAAACCCTGAAAACGAGAGAAATCACGCTTGAGTTTTTGAATGCGCGTACTTAAAAAGAGAGTATCATGATAATGAATTTCTTTACGAAAAATACCTTCCTCACGAAAAAGGACGGGTCCAATGTGTTCTTTTTGCATCAGGGTCATTGTTAATCCATAGCTGTTGAGCAGGTCAATTCTTGCTGATGCGGCAAGATCATAATACGCTGTATGGCGTAAGTGATAATTTGCATCGATATCTGTCCAACGCAATTTTAGAGGGTGCATGAGAGGGGTAAATATTGCCATATGATACTTTCAAAGTGCAAAGAGTAAATACGAATACAAGAATAATGCTGTTCGGAAAAAATCATGCCATTTCACACTGAACTATCTCATGCCGATATATCAGCGTGGTAGGAGATTTTCTGCAACGGATGTGCGATATGCTTTCCATGCCGGCACACAAGCAATGCAGAGTGTTAAAATAACGGTTGCTCCAGCCAATAACCATGGTTGCAAATACCAAAGTTGTAATTCCAGTGTTGCGCCAAGTGCTTGTTCGAGTATTGGTCGTAAAAGAAATGCGCTGATATGTGCAATGATTACACCGCTAAGCGATCCTAGAATGCCTATACAACCTGCTTCAGAGAGGATTAAGAGAAGAATTGTTGCTCTTCGTGCTCCCAAAGAACGCATGATCGCAATCTCGCGCTTGCGTTCGTTTAAGGAGTTATATAAAGCCGTCATGATAGAAATTGCGCCAATAACAATTGACAAGCCGGCAATAGCAACAAGTGCACCATTAATATTGCCAACAATGCTAAACAATCCCATCATTTCAAGAACAGGCAAAGCTGCTTGTGCTGGTGTTGTTTCATTGATACTTCGTACGAACGATTCAAAAAAAACCGGGCTAGCTAATTTAACAGCGATCGATGTAATCGTAGTAAAATCTTTGGGAATAGTATGACTTTCATGATGATTATGATTTTCTTCATGATGGGTATGAGCTGCGCTATGCAAGTGTTTGGGTGCTTTGGCTACAGCTGAAGAAGAATCTTGTTCTGCGGCTTGCAGAGCACGCTCTGCCGCTTCTTGTTGTTCTTGATATTCATGGTAGTGAATATCCCATACCGTACGCATGGTCATGAAAACACCACGATCAAGAGCTGTATTAGTCGGAGTAAGAATACCTACAACAATCATTTTACCATGGTCATGTGCGCCTGCTTCCTCTGCACTGAGTCCATGACGAAGTGTAATGGAGTCACCAATCTTTATTTTTAAGTTCTGCGCAGAAATTGCACCTAATACAGCCTCATGATCGCCTGCAAACGGACGACCCGCAAGTACTGTAACAGATCGATTTTTTCGATACTGAAATGTTGTAAAGAATTCAGGTGTTGTTCCAATAACTTTATAACCACCAACATTATCACCGAAGACCATGGGTAAATGTGATTTTACCCGACGATCCTTTTGTACGCGCTCCCATGTTTCCAACGAAATATTGCCTGTTGGTGTACCAATATGATACATGGTGTTGAGGATAAGTTGAAGAGGGCTACCTTTTGCACCGATGATAATTTCATAGCCCGTATCTTTTTGTGAAAATGTATGCTCGGATTCAATAGACAAAATAATAAGCAATGATGCCAAAGCAACTCCGGCACCAACGGAGAGAGCCGTCAGTAAGGAAGAGAATAAACGTTGCCGAAGAAACGCAAAAATAATTGTTGATATATGCATAATCAGATGATAATCGAAAGAGAAAAGAGTATGCTCGTTTGCACGTATCGTACAACAACTTTATCGTGTTAGTGATGAAAACTCCGTAATAACAGGAAACATTTCAGCAACATATCTATCATGAGTGATAAGAATGAGCATTGTATCATGTTCTTG
Source organism: Ignavibacteria bacterium UBA4661 (assembly GCA_002405405.1). Lineage (GTDB taxonomy): Bacteria > Bacteroidota > Ignavibacteria > Kapaibacteriales > UBA4661 > UBA4661. Next base: position 3,072 of record DHLT01000119.1, read on the forward strand.
CGCAAGAGTCCGAAGTTCGTTGATAACTTGCTCGGCATTATTCGCATCAACACTTGCTGTTGGCTCGTCAGCCAAAAGTAAAGAAGGTGTATTTGCAAGGGCACGTGCTACGGCAACGCGCTGTTGTTCACCGACAGAGAGTTCATGAGGATAACGATGTATTTTATTCTGCAAGCCTAGTCGTTGCAGTAAAGCGTGAGCACGGTCTCTATGGTTACGATCTGAGCGTCCTGCAAAATGTTGAGCAAGCAGCACATTCTGCAAAGCGGTAAAGCCTGCCAAAAGATTGAATGTTTGATAGATACAGCCAATATGTTGTGCTCGAAAACGATCACGCTGTGCTTCACCCAATGCAACAATATCTGTGTTATTAAGTGTAATTATGCCCGAATCGGGTGCAACAATACCGGCAAGCAAATGAAATAGTGTTGTTTTGCCTGCTCCACTGTGACCCATGATAACCATTTCCTGACCACGTTCAAGTATTAACTCATTGATTGTCAGGGAAAAAGCAGGAGCTTCTTCATGGTGTTGAAAGGTTTTGCGAAGCTGTTGTACGCGTAACATAGAAACCCAGAGTAAAAATCTAGAGTGAAGAAATATACTTGTACAAAAAAAGTACCATAATCAAGATATGCACTTGTCCGGCGATAAGCCGAATTCTGTCTTCTCAACAAGAGGTAAGTCTTCTTGAGGAGGCAATCATTTATCTAGGATGTGTATTGCTACACACCTCGAGCAGTCTACCCGAAAGAACTATTGACAAGCATATTTTAAAAATATACAAGACAATCATTGGCGAGCCACCAATGATGTTTGCTGACACAAACATATACTCTTTCCTACTTGACCTTGCTCCCAATGGGGTTTGCCATGCCTTGTCTGTTACCACACAAGCGGTGCGCTCTTACCGCACCATTTCACCCTTAC
>DHLT01000119.1:4120-5054 GCA_002405405.1 Ignavibacteria bacterium UBA4661
CTTACCGCACCATTTCACCCTTACTGCACACCAAAAGAGATGCGAGCGGTATCTTTTCTGTTGCACTTTCCGTCGGTTATGGCACACCATGTATTGCAATGGTTCAGCCAATTCGCCCGGCTGTTAGCCGGCATTGTTGCTCTGCGGAGTTCGGACTTTCCTCAGTGTTGTTGTCCCAATACGAGGGAGAAGCAATACCGCGATTGCCTGCCGAACAGTGCATACCTTGGTTATGGAAAACGAAATTAGAATCTTTTTACGAGGCGGTGAATATGATTTCAGAAGAAAAGACAAAATCTTTACATAAATCAATAAAAAAATGAAAATTCAATTACTTTCTTATTGAAGCATGTGTTGTTAAATTGTAATTTTGGTAACGAAAAGTTAATTACTTTAACATCACATGTTGTGTGTGTTTGTCTAATTCTAAACAAGGTATGAGCATGAAAGAAGAACAAGTTATACCAACAATTTTGGTTGTAGAAGACCAAGAACACATTCGCGAAGCAATTATTTTGATCTTAAAAATTGAGGGTTATCGTGTTTTTGGTGCAAGCAATGGCAAAACCGGTATGGCTTTGATAGAAGAAATCAGACCCGATCTGATTTTGTGTGATGTTACAATGCCCGTGATGGACGGTTTTCAAATGGCAGAATGGTTGCGTGCTCACCCGACGCTTGCTAAGACACCCTTTATTTTTGTATCAGCGCGGACAGATGATAAGAATGTGGATCGTGCTGCGGAGTTGGATATCTATGATTATATCAGCAAGCCGATCTGGCCACCTGATTTGCTTAAAGTGGTTTGGCGGCATTTGCCTGAAATGAAAATCAAACGATCGCTGTCAAAGTAGCTCTGCTCGCCAACCCCCGAAATACGGGAATCCTTGGCACGAAGAAACCGTGCTACCGATCGCGCACGTTTTTCGGAGAG
>DHLT01000176.1 GCA_002405405.1 Ignavibacteria bacterium UBA4661
ATTCTTCTTCAAAAAAAGACCGATGCCCAAAGTCGTGATTTCCCATGAGATAATGAATTTCAGCACCCTTGCCCTGACTACCTCCATACACCCTCAATTGAGCCAATGCCGCTAATGTACGGATATGATATTTGGGAAGGACCGTGTTGTATTCAAACCAGTAATCAAAAAGATCTCCGACGATATACAGTTGTTCACAATCACGGGTAATTGCAGACAAGAATGTTAATAACAAACGCTCGCGATTGATATCCTGCGAGCGTTCGCCGAGTCCTAAATGCAGATCCGAAATAAAATAAATCATAATCTTGGTAGTATGCTTTTCTTATCGGCTATAATACTATACTGTCATCAATGCACCAATAGCTGCTGTGGTAACGATATCATCGACCGAACAACCACGCGACAAGTCTAAATATGGGTGTGCTAAACCTTGTATGACTGGACCGATTGCTTCTGCACCGCCCCAACGCTCTGCGATTTTATATGCAATATTACCTGCATCAAGATCAGGAAAGACAAACACATTTGCCTGACCTGCAACCGAAGAATCCGGAGCTTTGCGTTCTGCAATACTTGGTACAAATGCTGCATCAAACTGTAATTCCCCATCGATATGAAGCAGTGGCTCTTTTTGCCGGACAATTGCAAGAGCCTCTCGTACTTTATCCACATCGACATGCTCAGCACTTCCCCGTGTAGCAAAAGAAAGCAATGCGACATGTGGTATATTGCCTGAAAGTTTTCGGTAGTATTGCGCCGACGCAATAGCGATGTCTGCCAGTTGAGAAGCTGTCGGCTGTGGAACAACAGCACAATCTGCAAACGCATACAAATGGGATTCGCGTATCATTAAAAACTGGCTACTTACCACTGAAATCCCTTGTTGTAAACCAACTGTACGTAATCCTGCACGAACAACATTCGCTGTAGTTGAAAGCGAGCCGCTTACACAAGCCGATACAACACCATGCTTGAGTAGCATTCCTGAGCAATACAAAGGATCAGTTACAAGAGTACGAGCATCCTCGATCGTTATACCTTTTTTCTGCAACTGCTGATATAACTCTTGAGCAAATACTTCATGCTGAACGTGAGCAATTGGATCAAGAATATCAAGATGATCAATTGTTAGACCAAATCGTTGTGCTTCGGCAAAAATTGCTTGCTTGCTGCCAATAAGCATGGGCTGTGCAATAGCTTGTTCAACAAGTGTAAGAGCCGCACGAAGAACGCGCTCATCGGTGGCATCGGCAAGACCGATACGACGCTGAAGAGCAGAGGCTCTCTGCCGAAGATTGGATGCTACAGGAGAGATCATGAATATATTATTTATTGGCAATCAGGGTACATCAACAACAGACCGAGAAGTCATTCCCAATATACCGATTAGTTAGTTTGTGCTTTCAGTTGTCCTGACTGCACCAACAGCTCGCGCATAGTATCGAGTAGTAATCCAATTTTCGGCTTCGTTAATTGTGCACTTGCGCCTACTGATCGACCTTTATGTGCTACATCACCCGAAATAATCGAAGAAAAAAGAATGATTGGCAAATGTTGCAGTTGAGGACTCAATTTAATTCTTTTTGTCAGTGCCAATCCGTCCATCTGAGGCATTTCAATATCAGTGATAATGATATTCACAATTTTCCGAATATCTTCGCCCGCAAGCACCCTTTTTTGCACGCCCTCTAAAAATTCCCATGCAGACTGACCGTCGTTAAACGCTTCGACTTTATAGTTCGCCACGCGTAGGCGATCAAGAATCATCTTACGAATTGTTGGTGAATCTTCGGCAGTAACTACAGTAATACTTGCAAGATCATCACTTGACTTAACCTCGACGTGTTCCATACCAAGCTTAGGATTAATCTCTGCGACGATCTTCTCTACATCCACCATGAGAATATTACTTGTTTCTGTCTTGATAATCCCGATGACGGTAGAACTTTGCATATCAAAATCATGAATAACATCCGGTGGCTCGACTTGTTTCCATGAAAATCGATGAATCCGTCGTACTTGATTGACAATAAAACCCATCTTCATAGAGTTAAACTCGGCAACAATCAATTTTCGATCATCAGCTATATTGGGAGTCGAAAACAGCCACTGATTTAAATCAACTGCGGGGATAATCGAATTACGCAGATTGAAAACACCTTTGACAGCTTTTGGCATATTGGGAAACTCTGTCAGCTCCGGCAAACGAATAATTTCACGAACTTTGATAACGTTGATCCCAAACGATTGCGATTCAATTTCACCAGTTTCTAAGGGATACTCCAATGTAAATTCAATGACCTCGAGTTCGTTTGTTCCCGACTCTAAAAGGATATTTGTTTGATTCAACATACCATAGCTCCGAAAAGGTGAAAATTGTGGAATAAATAACGAGGGTATATCACGATGTTGTCTTTAAGACACCCATGTGAGGCGCGAGGGAACGCTCATCGTGAAATTACAATACTCGGCGCAAATGGCAACCGAAATGTTGCCGTGGTTGTTGCATCTGTATTGTCGCATAATGTTATAGTTGAAGAAAGCGCGTCGGCAAGCATAATTTCATCGCGAACGGGATTATACGACATACTGGTTGCCGTACGTGTTTGCACGACACGCACGAGCACACGGCTTCGCGTATCAATACGTATGATGGCATTCGGTGTCAGCACAAAACCAAATTGTCGCGTTGTAACAACAAAACCTAATGGCAATGTCGTTGTAGAATCTTGCGCATTATCGGCAAAACCCACAGTTGAAAGTACTTGGCGATTCGCCATGTTAACATATGATATGCGTGGCGTGGAGCGTGGTAAAGCATTGAACTTGCCATTACCCGCTGAAATAACGAGCAGTGTTGATTTATCGACATCAGGTTGCAGAAAAACCGGTGCTTCCGGCACAGGAATCGTTTGTGTAACACTATTCGTTCGTGTATCAACAAACGATACAGAGTTATCCGAACGGTTTGCCACGAAAAGTACATTCTCTTGTACGTCAATATCAACAGGATCATTACCCACGATAACTTCGCCGGCAAGACGAAAATTTGTTACGTCAAGAATCGATAATCGATTACTTCCTTCACAAGCAATATACCCAGTCGTGGCATTACCGAAAGCAATATCGCGTGGTATACGGTTTTGTGCACTAAAATCAATGGTTGCTAATCGTCGATAGTTAGAGTCCGCAATGACAACAATTTGCCGTAATGACGGTATGAAAACGTACAAATTACCTCGAAAGAGAATTACCTTACTAATATCGCCGCCAAGATTAATTGAACCATTCGTAGCTGACAAGATATTATTCAAAAGGACACGATTCGTCGGAAACTCTACTGACGCAATAGTTCTTTGCCCTTGATTCCCCACAGCAAAAACCTGCCATTGTGTGGAAGATCCTTCGTTGAGCAATGGCTCGTCCGGAGTACAACCACAAAAAAGTAGAACACAAGAAAATGCTACAAATACTAGGCTTGATTGCAATGCTTTGCTTATAAACCCTGAGAAGATGATTTGACTATTTCGATAATTATACATGACCAACAACACCTTTGATAATCGTTGTCATTTTAGGTTCAGCATGATTAGCAACTTCAATAATTTCTTGAACAGATACGGGTACGAGTGAGTCAGGATAGCACTCATCGGTAATCACTGAAATGCCAAATACCTCCATGCTCATGTGGCGTGCAACAATATTTTCGGGCACGGTACTCATACCTACAACATCGGCTCCAATTGTCCGCATAAATCGATACTCTGCACGCGTTTCAAGATTCGGTCCCGCTACAGCAACATAAACACCTTTGCGAATAGGAATGCCCTGCTGTAAAGCAATATCTTCGGCAATACCGATTAATCGTTGAGAGTATGGTTCACTCATATCAGGAAATCGAGGACCCAGTGTTGCATCGTTTGGACCAATAAGCGGGTTATCACCCAACATGTTAATGTGGTCAGCGATGATCATGACATCCCCTTTGCGGAAATACGGATTTACCGAGCCACAAGCGTTTGAAACAATCAATGTTTCAACACCTAATGCCTTCATAACACGTACGGGGAAAGTAATCTCTTGCATTGTGTAGCCTTCGTAGTAATGAAAACGTCCTTGCATACACAATACGGACTTACCTGACAATGTACCGATAATGAGTCGTCCATGGTGCGATTCAACGGTAGAGACAGGAAAGTGAGGAATATCCTCATACGCGATAGTTGCTTGAATTTCAATATCTCGAATTAAACCGCCAAGCCCAGTACCAAGAATAATTCCAATCTGTGGCTGAAGAATCATCTTTGAATGAATGAATGCTACCGCTTCATCGACTGAAATACGCAATGTTGATGGTTGTGCCATAATTATGTTGATAGAGTACAGTAATACAGAAAGAAGGCAAGTCAATTTGACTATATCATATCAGTCTACGATAGACAAACACCATGATTACAATATACTCACTTTCTTGACGAACGATTCGCATTCCTAAAAGAATATCATCGAATTATACATCAAAGACTCATTTGTAAAATGAAGAAAACTTCATCTACCTTCGCCCGTGAAATGCGTAATTTTGTGGCTGTCTTGCAAAGTACCTTACTCTAGCGTAGTACGTATGAGCGGTTCTGAAGCATTTTCTTTTTTCTACGATTTGGTTTTATGAGTACAACAACATCTTTGAACGGTACGGTTCACCGCAATGAGCATATCCGCAACATTGCTATTATCGCCCATGTTGACCATGGCAAAACTACTCTTGTCGATCATTTAATGCGCCAATCCGGCACATTCCGCGAGAACCAACAAGTACAAGAGCGCGCTATGGATAGTATGGACTTAGAGCGCGAAAAAGGTATTACCATCATGGCAAAAAATGCTGCTGTNNATTCACCCATTCATAATGGGAAGAGTTCCATCAAAAGTCCGTATCTTTGCAACTTGTTTTGTATCAAAGGCTTAAAGAGTAATGAGCACAATCACCACCAGAAGCGATATTCGCAATATCGCAATCATCGCCCATGTTGACCACGGAAAAACAACATTGGTTGATCATTTGCCACGTCAATCAGGAACATTCAGAGATAATCAAGTTGTAACTGAACGCGTGATGGATTCCAATGATCTTGAAAAAGAAAGAGGGATTACCATCATGGCCAAAAATGCGGCCGTGCGTTGGAATGATATCAAAATCAATATCGTTGATACTCCCGGTCACTCAGATTTTGGTGGCGAAGTTGAGCGCGTGTTAAGTATGGTCGATGGCGTTATTTTGCTCTGTGATGCTGCTGAGGGTCCACTTCCACAAACTCGTTTCGTATTGAAAAAAGCACTTGAAATGAATCTCACTACCATTGTTGTTATCAATAAAATCGATCGTGGTGATGCGCGCCCTAACGAAGTTCTCGATGAAGTGTATAACCTCTTCATCAATCTCGGTGCAGAATACGAACAATTAGATTTTCCCGTTATCTATGCTATTGGCAAACGTGGTATTGCACAATATGCACTCGACCAACCTTCCGAGACACTAGAGCCGCTTTTTGAAACCATTATCAAGCACATCCCTGCACCAATTTGCCGCCCGGATGAACCATTTCAAATGATTATTGCGGCACTGCAATGGAATGATTATGTCGGTCGCATTGCGATTGGTCGTGTTCATCGTGGTCAAGCAAAAATCGGCGATACCGTTACCTTGATTCGTCCTGATGGCAGTAATGAAAATCAGCGCATTACCAAGTTGTACACGTTTGAGGGTATGGCACGTGCTGAAAAAGAATCGATTGAAGCAGGTGATCTTGTTGCTCTTTCGGGTTTTGAGAATGTCCACATCGGTGATACACTTGCCGATCCTTCAGCACCGGAACCTCTACCCTATGTCAACATCGACGAGCCGACTATTGCCATGACCTTTATGGTAAATACATCGCCATTTGCAGGACGTGAAGGTAAATTTGTTACTACACCAAAACTCCGTGAGCGTTTGTACCGCGAATTGAGAAACAACGTTGCTCTACGTGTTGAAGATACCGATAGTGCCGATGCATTTAAAGTGTCTGGTCGTGGTGAATTACAATTGGCAATTCTTATCGAAACTATGCGTCGCGAAGGCTATGAGTTTGCTGTATCAAAGCCCGAAGTTCTTTTCCGTCGTGATGAGCACGGCACTTTGTTGGAGCCAACCGAGCATGTGATTGTTGATGTTTCACAAGCACAAATTGGCACTGTTATCGAACTGCTCGGTAAACGCAAAGCCGATATGCTCAATATGACTCCTGCCGGTGATGCTGTACGCGCTGAATTCATCGTTCCAGCTCGTGGCTTGATTGGCTTTCGCACAGAGTTTTTAACAGCAACACGTGGCGAAGGTATTATTCACCACACATTTCATGGCTATGCAGAACATAAAGGTGCTTTCGCAACGCGCAACCGCGGCTCGCTTGTTGCAATGGAAACAGGCATGGCAACAGCATACTCGCTTGAATCCATCCAAGAGCGCGGTGTACTGTTTATCTCACCTCAAACCGATATTTATGAAGGTATGGTCGTTGGTGAAAATTCACGTGAAAATGATCTTCCCGTCAATGTTTGTAAAGCAAAACACTTGACTAATATGCGGGCAAGTGGTTCTGATGGTGTAGTAAAACTAGATACTCCCCGACTCATGAGCTTAGAGCAATTCATTGAATTTATTGCTGAGGACGAGTTATTAGAGATTACCCCGCAAAGTATTCGTATTCGTAAAAAAATTCTTGATGCCAATGCCCGCGCTCGAGCAAGAAAACGCGCTATGGCAGAAACTGAAGAGTAGTTCAAGAAAATGGATATTCGTTTAGGATTGAATACTTTGAATACCAATAAAAAAGCCGACTTCCGTCGGCTTTTTTTGTACGCATATTGTTCAACAAGCTATCGCAAGCATTACCAATCAACACTTTAAAAAGTGTGATAATCAAGAGAAGTAGCTCACTCTTATAGTGCTTTATCAATGAGTTTTGCGGTCTCAGAGATAACCTCAGGTGTGTTGTAATACCCTGAACTAAGACGAGAACGTACTTGTGATAACTTTTCGCTTCTTTGTGTGTCACGCAAGTTTTGTGCTTGTGGAGAAAGCTCCAAACGATCGCGACGATCAGCACGTGCCGTTTGTTGCTGTGCCTGCGCAGACGCCGCGCGCTGTACATTCGTACTAGACGGATTAACAGGGGATGACGATGATACTGATTTAATGTCCATGATATTAACCTGCTAAATAGGCGTTGAGATGTTTTCCTCTGTAAATCGCACGCAACTTTTCTTGCGTATCGCTTACGGCTTGATCAAGAAGCTGTCGCGCCTTTGTATCCAATTGAAGAAATTCTTGTTCTTCTTGTAAATACGCTTCGCGAAATTCACTGTCTGTTTGCTTTAATACTGGAAGCTGGGTACGAGCAAGAACAAATTCTTCAATAGCTTTTTCTCGTTGCTCATATAACTCCGCTACTCTCATATCGAAGCCGACTTCTTTTGCTTCTAATAGAGCAACAATTTCTCGTGTTTCATTGGAACATGTACGAAGGAGAGAAAGTATATGCTGTTGCTTTTTTGTCATCATGCTTTTGAGTCAGTGACCGAACCTTGCTCTAG
>DHLT01000232.1 GCA_002405405.1 Ignavibacteria bacterium UBA4661
CAACATGTGCAAGACATCCTAAGCATCTTAGGCATTCCATTTGTGATTAACCCTCGATTGGTGCGTGGCTTGGACTATTATTCACATACAGCATTTGAATTTGTTACCACTCGTTTGGGATCACAAAGTGCTATCGGCGGTGGTGGTCGATATGATGGATTATTTGCCCAACTTACCGGTACAGAGCGTCCTGCGGTAGGATTTGCTTTTGGTATGGAGCGATTACTCTTGTTGCTAGAAGAAGAAGGGAAATCTCTGCAATCAGTTCAAGGTGCAGAGGTGTATGTTGTTGCCCTTGATCAAGAATCACGTTTGGTGGGAACAAGGATTGTACGAGACTTGCGAGTACTTGGTATTGCAACAGTCTGCGATCTGCAACAGCGTTCTTTCAAAGCACAAATGCGAGATGCTAACAAATGGTCAGTGCGTTTTGCAGTGATTATCGGTGAAAGCGAACGTCAGAATGGTACGGTTATCCTGAAAGATATGTCGCAGGGTGAACAAAGTACGCTTGTCCAAGCAGAATGTTCAGCAGAAATTCTGCGGCGAATTCAACACGTGTAATGCTCTTTATCATGGTTTGGTTGAAACATATCTATGAGTAATCAGCAAGCAATGGCAACAGGTATATCGAGCAGAAATGTTCGTTTGATCCTCTTGATTGGTGGAATTCTCCTATGCGCCGGTATGATGTTTTATGGTCAGTTGTTGTATCAGAAAATTTCAGATCGAGAGCGTAAAACAGCAGAACTGTTTCGTTCTGTTTTTGAACGCGCACTTACAATGGATGATGGTTTTGAGGTCATCGAAAAAGTCATGCAAGGAATGCAAATCCCTCTGATTATTACCGGACCAAATGACGAACCGCTTTCACCGTACAAAAGCTATATCAAAAATATTCGAATGCCAGCACAGCTGAGCGAAGTTCAGCAGATGGATTATTTGCAACAACGTATTGCAGAACTTAAACAAAATGGACGTGAGCCTCTTGAAGTCAAGCTCGGCAATCAACTCATCAACAAGGTGTATTATGGCGACTCGGAGCTTGCCACTGAATCCCAGCTCTTGCCATATGTTATCATTTTTGTTGTTGTGATTTTTATTATGCTTGGCTACATCGGTATTTCACAAATCAGTGCCTTAGAACATAATCGCTTACTCTTTGGACTCTCTAAAGAGTTTTCCCATCAGTTGGGTACTCCTATCTCCGGGCTATTTGGTTGGTTAGATGTTATTCGAGATAACAAAGATAACCCAACAATTATTGAAGAGTATGTTAATCAAGCAGAACGTGATGTCGAGCGATTATCGATTATTTCAGAGCGGATCGGTAAAATTCGAGAAGTCAGTGGTTCGGCTGTAGCACTGCTTGTTCAGCATAACCTAACGAGTGTTCTCGAAAAAGCATTAGAATATATTTCACCACGTTTGCCGAAGCATACCATACGTATCGAGAAACAATTTCAACGAGATGTTATGGCTAAAATTGATCCTGTAAAGATTGATTGGATGCTGGAAATTTTGATGAAGAATTCTGCACAGGCTATTACTCGAACTGACGGATTGATTCATTTGACACTCCTTGCAGAAGATGATGTTGCAATTTTTCGTATTCGGGATAATGGCAAGGGGATGGATGCGAATACGCGTAGAAATGCTTTCCGATCTGGCTTTACGACCAAAGAACATGGTTGGGGTGTGGGACTGAGTTTTGTAAAATCTACTGTTGAAGAAATGGGCGGTACAGTCAAAATTATTCAATCCGAAAAAGGCAAGGGAACAACCTTTGAAATCGTCTTGCCAAGAGGGTAGTTTTCTGCAGTGAAGTTCGCCTTAACGTTTATCATTGTTTCATCTTATTTGTATCATTTTTTATTGTAGTACATGGCTGAATTCACACCTTCGACCTATCGAATTAAGCGGGCTCTCATCAGTGTTTCCGATAAATCCGGCATCCGCGAATTTGCACAAGCATTACATGAGCAGGGCATAGAAATTCTCTCAACCGGTGGAACAGCGACAATGCTCACATCGGCTGGTATACCGGTTATTAATGTGAGTGATGTAACCGGTTTCCCGGAGATTATGGATGGTCGTGTCAAAACCTTGCATCCCAGTATTCATGGTGGATTACTCGCAGTGCTGGATAATCCCGAACATCGAGCAACCATGCAACAACATGGTATCCAGTCGATCGATCTTGTTGTAGTCAATTTGTATCCCTTTGAATACACCGTTGAGCAAGAAGATTCGACCTTTGAAGATATCATCGAAAATATCGATATCGGTGGACCCGCGATGGTACGTGCTTCAGCAAAAAATTATCGCTGGACTGCTATTGTAACCTCGCCAAACCAATATGAAGGTATCCTCGAAGAATTGAAAGAGAATGATAATTGTCTCGCGGAGCAGACTCGTCTGAATTTGGCTCATCAAGCATTTCAGCATACTGCGCAATATGATACCGTTATAGCACAGTTCCTTGCGCCACAATCGACACTCAAAGTTGAAGAGGGATTTGCCTCGCAAATGACCATTGCACTTCGTAAGACCCAACCATTACGCTATGGCGAGAATCCTCATCAGCAAGCCGGATTATTTGCAGAGCCGTTGAAGCCAAGTTTCTCTGGCATTTACACGCAATTACATGGTAAAGAATTGTCCTATAACAACATTGTCGATATTGATGCTGCGGTACGTTTGGCAGCAGAATTTTTAGTGCATCCGGCAATTACCATTATCAAACATACAAACCCTTGTGGCGTTGCAATTGGTGATACTCTTGCACAAGCATATCGTAAAGCATTTGCCGCAGACACGCGATCACCATTCGGTGGTATTATCGCTTGTACACGTCCGGTTGATATGGAATCTGCTAAGGTTCTTGATGAGATTTTTACCGAAGTCATTATCGCACCATCGTTTCAAGAAGATGCGTTTGAATTGCTGCAACACAAAAAGAATCGTCGTCTACTGTCCGTGAATTATGACGCATTGGCGAGTGCTATGAATATCCAAATCAAATCCATTGCCGGTGGTTATCTGTTACAATCACCCGACTTGGAATTACTGGATGAGTCTGCCATGAAGGTTGTTACACATCGTGTGCCAACACCGGAAGAACATGCGGCAATGATGTTTGCATGGAAAACGGCAAAGTATGTCAAATCAAATGCAATCGTCTATGCAACGAATGATCGCGTCCTAGCAATTGGCGCAGGGCAAATGTCAAGGGTAGATTCTGCTACGATTGCCGCTGAGAAAGCCAAATTAGCAGGGATTGATTTACGCGGTAGTGCCGTCGCATCGGACGCATTTTTTCCTTTTGCCGATGGTTTGCTTGAGGCAATTCAAGCCGGTGCAACCTGTGTGATTCAGCCCGGCGGTTCTATTCGTGATGAAGAAGTTATTCAAGCGGCAAATGAGCACAATATTGCTATGATTCTCACAGGTATGCGACATTTTGCTCATTAAATCGAGTTCTGAAGAAGAATATCCCATGCTGATCGTACATCATTCTGATGCAATGCTCTGCGTACTGCTGTAAGGCTTTTTTCATCGAGTGATGGTAATAGGCGTGAATAATCCGGCATCTGCGTAACCGAGGCAAGTTGTGCTAACTCCTTACCGGTAAGGATATCACTCTCTCTCAGTATGCTTGGAAGGGAGTCAATGCCAATCCACTTATCGCGTGGTGCAGGAAGCTCGAAAAGAGTTGGTTCTATCGCATGTGCATACCAAGCATTCCCCATACGCCCAACAAGATCGATTTTGTTGGGCTGTATGGTTGATGTTGAACCATCGGCAAGAACTTTTTCGTCGAGATGAAATCGAATCACCGATAAGACCATTATATTCCCTGCCGCGCCCCGTTCTTCAGGTTTTGACGTTGTTGATAAATCGATATGGTGAAGTAGTTTGCACTCCATGCTGAAAGGAGATTCTGCTACCGAAGGGGGGCGAACATCTATACTCGCACGCTTGGTAAAGCCACCTTTGATAAATTCATCTGTACCATGCGCATAGGGAGCAGAGGCAAGATTCATTTGTTCAGTAATTCCACGTGTAACTACGCTGACAGTACATTCTTTGGTTGCTAAGAGATTACGAAAAGTATCCTTTTCGCCGCCATCAGTACCTCGATACGAAGGACTGAAGGCAATTATGGGAGGATTAGAGCTAAAGACATTAAAGAAACTAAAGGGCGAAAGATTATCTTTTCCATCGGAACTTTGCGTTGCCACAAACGCGATGGGGCGTGGGGCAATCGTACCGGTCATGATGTGATGAATGTCGCGAGCAGAGCGTTCAGTTGGTGTAAAAGATAGCATAGGCAGTTAACAAAAAAAGGCAGAAAAAACGAAAATGAAAGTTCTTGTGATTATACATCAAATGAGAGCAAAGCAAATCATGTATGATGTGTGTGCTCGATTATTGTTTGAGGAGCCTTGATAATTTCTTCAGCTCTAGCAATAGCTTCATGAATAGAACCGAAAATATTTTTCTCACCAATGATAGACAATAGTCCTGCTTTCTCCAATGCAGTATAGGGCTGTGTTGTAATGCCGGAAAGAATTAATATGATCCCGCGTTTCACTGCCATACCATGAACTTCTTCAAGAATATGTAAACCTGTAGAGTCAATGGCAGGAACATTATGCATTTCAATAATCCGAACTTTGGGAGGCTTGGTCTTAATGTCATCCATAGCTTCTTTGAATTTGTATGCCGCACCAAAAAAGAAGGGACTATTAATTTCAAAGACATCGGTATCAGCAGGAATAAGAGAGCGGTCAATGCTATAACCATAGTGTTGATCATCTGCAAATTCACGGGTCATGACGCCTGCATTCGATACCAAAGCCATTCTGCGCATGAACATGAATGCTGAAGCAACAACGCCAACCTGAATGGCAAATGTGAGGTCAATGATTACAGTGAGTAAAAAAGTTGCAACAAGGACAATTGCATCGCTTCGAGGACTGCGCAGTACCGCCATAAATGATCGCCACTCACTCATGTTGTACGACACTACAATCAAAATTGCACCTAGGCAAGGCATCGGAATCAATTCCGCCCATTGACCAAGAAAAAGCATAATGAGCAGTAGCGTTAGTGCATGAATGATACCGGCAACCGGGGTCTGCGCACCATTCTTGATATTAGTAGCAGTACGAGCAATAGCACCGGTAGCAGGAATACCACCAAAGAGAGGTGAAAAGATATTAGCGATACCTTGAGCAATAAGTTCGGTGTTCGAGTTATGCTTATAGCCTGTCATACCATCGGCAACTACTGCTGAAAGCAATGCTTCAATACCTGCTAATAGTGCAATAGTAATTGCCGGAGTGAGCAAATGTTTAATAGCATTCCAATCAATAGGTGGTGGTTGCAGAGTAGGAAGCGCTGTTTGAATATCGCCAAATCGTGAGCCGATAGTTTCAACGGGAAGATGAAAAAAATGTACAACAATCGTCGATAGAAGAAGAGCTACCAAGGAGCCTGGAATTTTCGGGAAAATATGTTGCCAGAGTAGGATGAGCATCAAGCACGCAACAGTAATGCCGAGAGCATACCAATTGACCAGATCAATATGTGTTGCTATTGCATAGATTTTTTCAAAAAAATCAGACGGTAAAGCACCGATTTTCAAACCTAGGACATCCTTGATTTGACCGGTGAAAATGATGAGCGCAATGCCTGTTGTAAATCCTACTATAACGGGATAGGGAACAAATTTAATGGCTGAACCAAAGCGTGCTAGTCCAAAAATAACCAGCATAATTCCAGCCATAACGGTAGCAATCATCAAGCCTTTAATCCCATAATGTTGTATGACATCATAGACGGTAACAACAAAAGCTCCGGTAGGTCCGCCAATCTGTACTCGACTCCCTCCAAGTGCAGAAATTAAAAAACCGGCAACGACGGCAGTAATCAAGCCTTTTTCAGGCGTTACACCAGAAGCAATTGCGAAAGCAATGGCAAGTGGAAGCGCAACAATGCCAACAATCAAAC
This sequence comes from Ignavibacteria bacterium UBA4661, assembly GCA_002405405.1. GTDB lineage: Bacteria > Bacteroidota > Ignavibacteria > Kapaibacteriales > UBA4661 > UBA4661. The sequence goes on from DHLT01000232.1 coordinate 6,019, forward strand.
CGGCTGACATGTCAGTAAAAAATGTATTCCAAGTATATGTTCGAAGAGATTGGAAAAGTTGTGGACGAAACATGAGATTCCTAATAAATGTGAGTTCTCGGTCCAATCACAAAGGTTTGCCCCTATGAACGCGCTGTTCTATTGATGTTGAGGATATTGATGAGAGTATACCTCAGCACACGAAAATAAGATACGATAAGCAATCTTCTGCATTGTTACGAATGGCATTGCAACAAATTTTTGTAATTTTCTTCGGTACAAGATTTATCTCCTTGTTAAGGGCTTCAATCCTACCTTCTTGCATTCTTCGCAATTGTCGTCTTAATTTTTTACCATTATTGACAAGTTATGCTCAGTATGAACAATGCGTACGTAGAAGATATTTACTTCTCGTATCTCCGCAATCCTGATAGTGTGTCCTCCGATTGGAAAGAATATATCGAACAAAATCTTACACTGCTACAACAAGAGTTTGGCGGTTATACAATACAACCAACCAATGGTCATAGCAACGGTAATGGTACAGCACCTGTTCCACAGCAGGTTGCTGCAATAATTTCTTCACCGCAGCAAGTAGATATATCGGCGGTAAGTGCTAGTAATGGATCTGCTTCGCACATAATCTCCACGCATGTCGAGAGTGTTGCACCGAAGCCTGCAGTTGATCCTGCAAAGAATCAAAAAGTAGTGCTTGGTGCGAATGATACACTTGAGGCAATTGCAGGTGTTGCAGAGAAAATCGTGCTTAACATGGAGTCAAGCCGTAGGTTGCCAACGGCAACTAGTGTACGGACAATTCCTGTGAAAGCAATGGAGGAAAATCGTACAATCATCAATACGTTTCTTGCAAAGCGCAATCAAAAGAAAATCAGTTTTACGCATTTGATTGCATGGGCGATTGTTCGCGGCATGCGAAAATATCCTCGTATGAATGATGGTTTTGCGTGGGTTGAAGGTAAGCCCACACGTATTCGCCGGGGTGGCGTAAACATGGGTCTGGCTGTCGATGTAACTCGTAAAGATGGCTCACGTGCTTTGGTTGTACCATCTGTCAAGAATTCAGAATCTATTGGCTTTGCAGCTTTTCTGAAAGAGTACGATAATCTTATCGCAAAATCACGGGTCAATAAACTTGATGTCAACGATTTATCCGGTACGACTGTTTCGTTGACAAACCCGGGTATGATTGGTACAATTGCTTCGATGCCTCGATTGATGGAAGGACAGGGTGTTATCATTGCTGCAGGTTCGATTGACTATCCTGTTGAGTTTAAAGCAGTTGCTCCTTCGGTGCTTGCATCTTTGGCTGTAAGCAAAGTCATGACGATGACTAGCACCTATGACCACCGCATTATTCAGGGAGCGGAGTCCGGTGAATTCCTCAAATATCTTGAAGACTTACTGCTTGGTGGCGATAATTTTTACGACCAAATTTTTGTAGAGCTACAAATTCCTTTTGAGCCGGCTCGCTGGACGGCTGACAATAATCCTCATCCTTTCATGAAAGTTGATCAAGAGAATGTTGTCGAAAAAGAAGCAAAAGTCTTGCAGATGATAAACTCTTATCGTGTGCGTGGTCATTTGTATGCCGATGTTAATCCATTGGGTTTGTCTGCCTATAATTATCCTGAATTGGATTCTTCCTTCTATGGTTTTACGATTTGGGATTTTGATCGCGAATTTGATACCGGTGGTCTTGGTAAAATGACACGTGGCAAACTGCGCGACATCTTGCGTAAACTCCAAGATACGTACTGTGGTACAATTGGTTTGGAATACATGCACATGCAATCGCTTGAGAAAAAGCATTGGGTTCGGAACAAGGCAGAAAATACCTTCGGTAATGTACAATATGCCAAGGAAGATCGTTTAGACATTTACCGCAAACTTGTTTTTGCTGAGACTTTTGAACGATTTATTCATACCAAGTTTGTTGGCTCGAAACGTTTTTCTGTTGAAGGCGGTGAAGCAATGATTCCATTGCTCGATCATATCCTTGAATTAGCTTCAGAGCAAGGTATTACCGATATGTATATGGGAATGGCACATCGTGGTCGTCTGAATACTTTGGTTAATATCTTAGGTAAAGATCCTCAAAAAGTGTTTTCAGAGTTCATCGGTAATGTCGATCATACCGGTTCGCAAGGTTCAGGCGATGTTAAATATCATTTAGGCGCAGAAGGTACATACACAAATCCCAAAACAGGAACAAATATTGCTATGACAATGGCACCAAACCCAAGCCATTTGGAGGCAGTCAATCCTGTCGTTGAGGGTATGGCACGCGCACGTTATGATCAAATTGAAGGTGCAACACTAAAACAGGTACTACCGATATTGATTCATGGTGATGCGGCTTTTGCCGGACAAGGTGTCGTACCTGAGACATTGAATTTGGCAAATCTGAGAGGATATCGTACAGGCGGAACTGTTCATATTATTGTCAACAATCAAATTGGATTTACAACAGTACCGGAAGATTCCCGCTCTACGACATATGCTTCTGATATAGCAAAGTTTTTGCAAGTACCATTGCTGCATGTGAATAGTGCTGATCCTGAAGCAGTTCTGACAGCAGGTGAGTTTGCATTGGCATATCGTAATGCCTTTGGAGAAGATGTTGTCATTGATATGCTTTGCTAACGTAAATATGGACATAATGAAGGAGATGAGCCGGGTTATACACAACCTTTACTCTATAAGAAAATTCGTTCTTTAGAAGCCCCTTCAGATTTGTATGGTAAAACATTGCTTTCTCAAAAAGTAGCGAGTAAAGAAGAGTAGGATGCAATTACAGCAGAGTCGCAGGCAATGTGGAATTCTGAATATGATCGTGCTGCAAATCTACAGTC
>DHLT01000294.1:0-274 GCA_002405405.1 Ignavibacteria bacterium UBA4661
TGCGAAAAATGTCGTGCCCATCGCATATCAGCAAGAAGTTCTAAATCTCTACGTTTAGCAACAATACCAAGTGCCCAACCATCCTCGCGTAAAAAGTCAAAATTGTTTTGAAACAAGAGATTGTTGATACCAATATTGGTAAAGTTTTCCGGAGCGGCATTTGTTTGCTGAAAAGGAATATAGCGCGAGAAAACTAAGCCTTGTGCGTCAATACGCCAGCGATCTGCACGAAAGAGTTCAGCACTCAGCGACGCAAACCCCTGGTGCCGACCTT
>DHLT01000294.1:399-5467 GCA_002405405.1 Ignavibacteria bacterium UBA4661
AGCACTCAGCGACGCAAAACCCTGGTGCCGACCTTGTGTGCTGTAGGAGGCTCCAACAGCAGGTTTAATTTTCCCGAAGTCATATCCCATCATTGCTCCCCACAGTCGCCCTGTAACTCTTGTGTAGTCAAAAAGCGGACGGACAAAAATATTACCAAAACGAAAACCAAGTGCATCGGCAATGGGTGCTGAGCTCTGTCGATCATTGCCATCGGGTTCGGGAGTGTTTTTTACAACACTATCCATACGCTGATAGGTCTTTTTCTCTTGTTCGGAAAGTTCTGCGAGTGCATTCTTTTCCCAAAATTCAGGTTTAGTAGAGTCAGCCGCAGCAACTACTGTCATGTATCGGCTTGGCGCAAGTTCGGCGGTAGAGGTTTGATTCTTGACGCGTAGTCGAGAACGCCGTCCGCGCCGAGAAGAGGAATCTGCCGCTTCAATATTTTGTGCTTGTGCGAGTGAATCATTAAACGACGTGATAGTCGGTGCAAAAATCGAATCGGGGATGTTATGGTTTACCCGCGTCTCACTGGCGGTTGCGATACCTTTGACGTCAATATCAATCTCCGCGAGCCATTTCATCGGCTGGAATTGCATTTTTGCTTCTACTGTCTGGTAGGTTGGCAACCATGCGTCGCTGTTGGTATCTTCGCCGAATTGATCATATTTGATCACATAATGCAAATCGCGAAAAAACTTGATAGCAGTGCTTGCGGAGGGGCGAATATCAGCACCGACCAACATATACGTCTTGTCGGTAATTTGAATTGTACCTTCAAAACCCGGGTACAATGAAGAACTAGGGCGAATATCGAGAATATAGACTACGCGATCGCCAAGGGGTTTACGTTCACGAATTTTGTAGTCGTATGAGGACAAAGCATTGTCTGCAATCGGCGAGGGGATTTTGGTGCTAAGCAGTTGAACATTTTCATCGTATAAATTTAACACTTGATCAAGTACCGTAATGTTGTCCGATGAACTCATATTCGCGGTTTGTCGACGTTGCTCGATAATGGTGTGCTTTGCATATGTTGGAGTGTTCCGCTCATACACACGTGAGAATGTTTCGATGATAAAGTCTTTTGTTCGCGCTTTGGTTGCATCGTCCATACCAACAATATTGAAATCATTGCTCATAACAACTTTTGAGTACAGCAACCGTTCACTGGTGTTGATGCGCTTTTGATTTGCCTTTTTTTGAGCAATAGCACGACGAATAACCTCTTCGGGTGAAATTTCTCCGAAAACTTGTGCTCCTTCCAAAAGAACAGCGGAAGGTTTAAGAGCAAAGGTTAACACAGGGTTTGTTGCAAGATCATCTGTGGAAAACGGTATGACAGTGCGTTCATACCCCAAAGATGTAACAACAGCTTGATATTTGCCACGTGGAAGAGCAAGACGCACTAACCCTTTGTTGGAAGCATACGCACCTCGTGTAGCGTCAATGCGTACCGCTGCTCCGGGAATAGGTTGTTTCGTTGATTTGTCAATAATGAGTGCTTGAACCAATACAGATTCTTGTGCGTAAAGCAAGGAACCCATGAAGACATGGATAAGTATAACACGCACAGAAAAAGCAATGCAGAGGCGTATGAGCAAAGACGGAGACATTGAAAGTTTGTCCATGCAAGCAAAGCGGCAAGTATTCATACAAATAAAGTATTGATGAGAGGATGATCAGCAAATGCTGAAAGAAACATTGTTTTTTGGATGTACGGATATATGCAAATTATGTTTCTAGGAGTGCAATATGATCGTTACAACACCGGCAATTATTGTTAAGTCGCGTAAATTTAAGGAGTCGAGCAAGCTCCTTACTGCCTATACTCGGGATTTCGGAAAATTATCGTTCGTTGCTAATGGTGCACGACGCATGAGCAAAAAAGGAGGAAGTCGATTTGGTTCGGCATTAGATCCTTTGTCTTTGTGTACGCTGAGTTTTCAAAAAAAAGAAGGGCGTGATCTGCACACACTCATCAGTGCCGAAGCTATACATTCATCATTGGATTTGCAACAATCATACGATGTTCTTACTACGGGGTTTGCACTTGCAGAAAGTATTCTATCAACTCAGCTTGAAGAGCAAGTACTTCCCGATATTTTTGATCGTGTCGTAGAGGCATTGAATGCACTCCATAGTTTGGTTGCAGCGCATGGTGAGCATGTTCGTCCTTCGCAGGCAGAAACTGTACTGATACATTTTTACATCAAGTTAGCTGAAAGCATTGGCATCGCTCTCCATCCGTTTCGATGTCCGATAACACAAGAAGATATTCATCCACGTCAAGCCGAGCACTTTACGATGTCTTTGAGTGATGGTGCTCCTTTTCAACCACGTATTGCGGGTTATCATCAAGGATATCGTTTGGATACATATGCCCTTGAAGCACTACAAGAGTTATTTAGTATGGAGAGTACAAAAGTTTGTACTCGAAACTATGAAGCATTTGTTATTGGGCAATTACATGAGTTTTTGGGGCGGTATTTTGTTTATCACTGTGAACGCCAGCTTACCCCGCGTACTGATGCGTTTATACGTGAAGCATAATCAGCAGCAATTGATGGAAAAAGACATGTTATCGTAATACGTCACTATATAGCGACAGAAGACGTTCGATGGCACGATCTGCAGTATAATGAGTTTCAAATTCAGTACGAGCTTGTCTGCAAAAATTGTCGTAGCGTTCATGGTTCCAAAGAGTTGTTATGCGATCAGCAAATGACTGCGGTGATGAGTACTCGGCATGTAGCCCCGTTATACCATCGCGAACAATTTCTCGCATAGCACCAATGCCGGAAGCCACCACGGGTGTTCCAGCTGCAAATGCTTCAATCATACTTTTACCAAATGTTTCATATAACTGCGACGGATATACCAACATGCGTGCAGAGCGCAATGCTGTATGTACGACGGATTGTGGTTGCGAGCCGAGGAATCGTACCGATGGCATATTGTAATCTTGTACAAATGCTTCGGCTTGCAGGCGGTCGGGTCCATCGCCAATAATATGGAGTTCTGCATCGGTTGGTAGTGCTTGAGTTGTCTGGAGCATGTGCCATGCATGAAGAAGAATCATCACACCTTTTTCAGGTGAGAGACGACCAACAAAGAGGGCAATCGGTTTTTTGTTGTATTCGGCACCCGGATCGTGTTCGACGCAGTGAGGTTTAACGATAATACGATGGGCGGGAATTCCTCCGGCAAGGCATTTTGCTTTACCAAATTCGGTGAATACAACATAGCGACTGATATGTTTGCTCCATGTTCGCACAGCATGATGGAGAGCAGTCATGGCAATGACTCCCGCTGAAGCAAGTCGACTGCCACGATAGCACGCATGGCGAATACCATCGAGCGGTATTGCTTTACCCATACAGTCTTCGCAGATCATACCACTGCGAAAGAAGAGTGCATTCGCACAGAAGAGACGGTAATTATGCAAGGTTTGAATCGTAGGTACTCCAAGCCGCGAAGCCGTACGGTGAATTGCAGGCGAAATAAGTGGTAAGGTATTGTGGGCATGAAGAATGACGGAATGCCCCATAGCCTGCTCTTTACAGATGAGTCGTTCAATATCTTGGCATGCTGTGCGATTCCATAGGGTTTTGCTTGCCAGCGAAATGCGATCCATGTTTTCAGTGGCATCATTATGCACCGCATAGCGCACCACGCGAATACCATTCCGCTCTAAGAGTTCAGTTTCTGCTTCAAAAACGGTGTCTTCACCACCGCGTAATTGATAGTAATTGTGTGCAACAAGAATGGTCGTATTTTGTGGAAGTATAGACATGTTTTTATACGCGTCGGTAAAGAAACAATAAAAGTACGAAGAGAAATTTCAGTTATTTCAGCAAACGCACCGCATTAAATTAATCGCATTCCGTAAAGAATTGCCAAAGTTTCCTCGCTCGATAAACGGAGGCATGATTTCATCCCATCATTTTCCCGTATTAACCCTATGATAACCCACGAAGAATTTCAAGCTCAATGGCAAACACTGATTATTACTTTTCTCGAAGAAGAAATGCAGGGTGATTCTGCTCATGATATGGAGCATATTCATCGCGTTGTACGTAATGCACTTCACCTAGCAACAAGCGAAGAAAGCAATCTTGCTGTTGTACTCCCCGCGGCATGGCTCCATGACTGTATTACCGTGCCTAAAGACTCGCCACTTCGTAGTCAAGCATCGCGTATGGCGGCAGATAAAGCAGTTCAATTTCTTGAGAAGATCCATTATCCCGCTGAGTACCTCCATGCAATTCGTCATGCAATCGAGGCGCACAGTTTTACAGCAAATATTGCACCTGAAACCCTCGAAGCTCGTGTTGTGCAAGACGCTGATCGCCTCGATGCTATCGGTGCGCTCGGAATTGCACGATGCTTGATGACCACCGGCATTATGCGGCGACCTTTATACTATCCACCGGAACCAATTCCTACTACGCGACAGCCCGATGACACAGTTTCGGGTATTGATCATTTTTTTACAAAACTTTTTACGTTGCCTGAGACAATGACTACGCCAACCGCGCGCGCAATGGCGACGAAGCGAGTAGCCTTTATGCGAACATATCTTGAACAGCTTGAAAAGGAGATTGCAGGAATTGCCTAAATTTCTTTAAAAAACACTGTTGATAAAAATTAACAAATTTCACCTGAAACTTTTTGAACAAGCAGTCGTTAGTCGGCTATATGCACACAGGACAAATGCCATGTACGCACAACAACATGGTACAAAAAGGGGAGTCCTGAAACATACACGCTCCGAAACTTTCTAAAGTTTCCTATAAAAGTCCTGCAATCGGCTTCAATGCTTGTTTGTAGGACTTTTTTAGTTTGCCTTTTTAGATGACCCAATGACAAACGAATGACAACTACCTACAAGTAGCTTGCATTTTGTCCGTTTTGCCCTTGCTTTTTGGTCTGTGTTTTTGGTCTGTGCTTTAGGGTGGTATTTATTGGGCTTTGGTTGTTTTACGTTCGTTTTTTGGGTATTCCCTGAAACGATACTTTCGGTGTGTGTTTTGCCATGCTTTGGATTGCACACAGCCCAAATACGAG
>DHLT01000315.1 GCA_002405405.1 Ignavibacteria bacterium UBA4661
CAGCGCGCGTGTCGGCACAGAAAGATTCTATTTCTGCACAAGTCATCGAAACAACTAAAACCATCAACGAAGTTTACACACGACTTTCGATGATGTCGGGCAAAACTATTGTAGCAAGCGATATTGAAAAACCACAGAATAATGTTCGCCAAGAAATGATCAACCTCATTGACTCACTTGGTGTAAAACTTAATGACCGCAAACAGCAGATCGGATCATTGAAAAACCGCCTCAGCAAAATGAAAACAGAGAACTCTGCCCTCAGTGCACAGATTGCGACGCTTGAAAAAACAGTCAATGATCTTAATACGATTATCAATAATCAAGAGCAAACAATTACAGTGCTACGCGGTGAAGTTAATCAGTTAAAATCAGAAAACATTCAGCTCACCGAGCAAAAACAGCAGCTCGCCGAGCAAAAACAACTTGTAACAAAAGAACGTGATCAACTGACACAAGAGAAATACACCGTATATGTTGCTATCGGTTCCAAAGATGAGTTTGAGAAAAAAGGTATGATCGAAAAACGCGGTAAAGTTCTCTTTTTTGGTGGTGTATGGCAGCCAACCGGTCTATTCAAAAAAGAGGATTATCGTACAATTGATTACCGTCAAGTACAAACATTCGAAGTACCTAAAGACTTTAAAATCGTAACCAAACACGATGCTTCGCTCTTGGAAGTAGTCAGTACAAATGGCAAGACTTCAACCATTAAAGTTAAAGATCCCGATGCTTTTTGGGCTATTTCCAAGTATCTTATCATCGTCGAAGATTAACGCGAGCGACATTCGCAAACAACACGATTGATCATTTTTTACACACTGTTTTATACGCACAAGGCATTATGGCATTTCCATCGCTGAATGAACAAATGGACATTATTCGTGCAGGAACGCACGAAGTATTTCCCGAACAAGAACTAGTACAAAAGATTGAGCGTTCGCTCAAAACCGGCAAGCCCATGACAGCCAAGTTAGGGTGCGACCCAAGCAGACCCGATCTTCATATCGGTCATGCCGTTGTCCTGAACAAACTGCGTCAATTTCAAGACATGGGACATCATGTCGTGCTGATTATTGGTGATTTTACTGCGATGATTGGTGACCCAACAGGGAAGTCGAAAACACGCCCGGCACTAACTATTGAAGAGACCCGCGTGAATGGCCAGAGCTATATCGACCAAGCAAAACTTGTTTTGGATATTGCGAAAGCACGCATTGTGTATAACTCAGAATGGCTTGGGACCATGCACTTTGCCGATGTCATTAAATTAGCGGCACAATACACTGTTTCACAAATGTTGGAACGTGATGATTTCCACAAACGCTTCGAAGCCGAAGTGCCAATAAGCGTACATGAATTTTTGTATCCTCTAGCACAAGCTATGGATTCTGTGCATTTACAAAATGATATTGAGCTAGGTGGCACCGATCAGAAATTTAATCTGTTGGTAGCACGTGACATTATGCGCTCGTATAATATTGAACCACAGAGTGTCTTGACAATGCCGATTCTTGAAGGTACTGATGGCGTAGAAAAAATGAGTAAATCGCTTGACAACTACATTGCTCTAACCGACTCACCCCGCGAAATGTTCGGAAAAACAATGTCCATTCCTGACACACTGATTGCGCGGTATTTGCAATTGGGTGCTTTTGCTCCATCTATCGAAGTGCAATCAGTACAACAAGGTCTTGACAATGGTACACTACACCCTCGTACAGCTAAGGTAGAAACAGCGATGAAAATTGTTGCGCGCTATCATGGCGAAGAAGCTGGGCGAGCGGCATTTGAAGAATTTGAGCGCATTTTTGTCAAAAAAGATATTCCTGACGAGATTGATACACAAGTTCTTGCCGGTGTTGATTCAAGTATGAATATTGTGGATTTACTTGCTCATACAGCATTGGCTCCTTCGAAGAGTGAGGCGAGACGATTGATTCAAGGTGGTGGAGTATCACTTGATGGTGAAAAAATTACTGAACCTACACAGGTGGTGGACTTTTCGACACAGCGTCTTCTGAAAGTCGGCAAACGTAAATTCCTCTATGTTGTTGCCGAACACATCTAACTGCTCAACAAGTTGCTCTATGATTCAAGAACTCGTGACCATAAAAAATAAGGCGGGCTTGCATACGCGACCCGCCGCTGTTATCACAAAAATTGCCTCGAAGTATAAATCATCCATTACTTTGGAACGTAATGGTATGAATGTTAACGCTAAAAGTATCATCGGTGTTATGACGCTTGCAGCTGAACAATACGCCAAGCTCACACTAACTATTGACGGTCTCGATGAGCAAGAAGCATTTAAGGAGATGTTGGAATACTTTGATGCAGGCTTTAATGAAGCCATTTAAAAGTATCTCCTAACTTTGTCAAGACAACCATGAAAGTGCTTCAGTCGTCGGTGTTGCGCCTATACCGGGCTTTTTACTGACACGAATGCTACCATCGCGTATTATTGTCCCCTCAAAACAATCATTACTAATCAGCAACGCACCATCTAAGTCTGCATAGCGTGCTAACGGGGCTAATTGAGAAGCCGCTGAAATTGCACATGATGTTTCTGTCATGCAGCCTAATAACACCTCTAAACCAAGTGCACGTGCAGCATGAATCATCGCATAAGCTTCACGCAGTCCGGTACTTTTCATGAGTTTGATATTTACTCCATGAAATACATCCAATAAGCTTCGCATATCAGTTAATCGTTTACAGGATTCGTCTGCATACAGCGGAAGCGGACTACGTTCATAAATCCAGGCAGTATCTTCAAGGGCATCTTTATGAAGTGGTTGCTCGACAAAAAGCACATTATATTTCGAGAGCCACTCGATCATCTCGAGTGCAACTTCTTTTGTTTGCCAACCTTGGTTTGCGTCTACTGTGAACGATGCCGGTGTTGTTTCACGTAAAGCTTGGATAATTGCTTTATCGTGTTCAATCACCTCGGGACTGCCTAGCTTTACCTTGAGAACTGGAATATGTATTGCCTCCTGTGCTTTTGCCCGCACATCATCGAGCGATCCCAACCCAATCGTAAAAGTAGAAAGTGGTGTTTGTGCGGCAGAAATCCCCCACAATTCATGACATGGGCGATTCATAATTTTTCCAACCATATCATGCAAAGCAATATCGATTGCGGCTTTGGCGGCAGTATTACCCTGTGCAGTATGATCGACATACAGCAGAATTTCTTCTAACTCAAATGGATTATCAAATTTTTCAATTTGAAGTGCTTGTAAAAAGGCTAGAACACTTTCTTGTGTTTCACCCAAGTATGGTGGTAATGATGCTTCGCCATAGCCTATAACCCCCTCATGCTCTAGGCGCACTACAACAATCGGCGTTGTTGTCCGCGAATAGGTTGCAACATTAAAAGCCGAACGTAGATGCAGAGTGTAAGGAAGAGCCGTTAAACGCATGAGAACATAGTACGATAATTGGTGAAATAACAGCAAAATATAAAAACGAAAATACAGTATTCTCTCCGTACAATTTCTATTTGCGACAGTAGCTATTGATATAAATTTTTGATTGGGTGAATACCTTGTTCACGCGTTGCTCCTAAAAACCGACGCGCACTGACCAGAGTTGTATAACGCTCATCATCATAGTTGGAAGCGGTACGTAAAAGACTGTTAATTTTTACTAGACCTGCAGCATGAATGTATTCACCACCTCCTATATACAAAGCAACATGAGTGATTTTATATTGTTTGGGAGCAATACGATCACCAAAGAACAGCAAGTCACCCGGTTGCAGCTGTGTAAAATCTTCATGCTTTGCTGTTGTAGTTGTAGCAATCGGTATTGGCTTACCTTGTCGTGCTTGTTGACTTGCATCACGCTGAAAAAGAACGCCATGCTGCGCAAAAACAACTCGTATAAAACCACTACAATCCATTGTTTTTGGTGAGGTTCCGCCCCATGTATATGGTATACCAATATATTGTTGAGCAGTTGCAATGAGATTCTCTGCCTTCAATGACCGTGTTTTTAACCATGCTTTTAATTCTTGCCCGGCATGATAGCGAAGATACCCTATGCGCCCATCAGGCAATTGTACTTGCCACCAATCAGTATGTGCATGATGCTGTCCTCGTTTACGAGGCACGTGGATTTCCGCAATCACACGTAAAACATTACTCTGCACAACATCACAAACACGCGGTGCATTCATATCCATATCGCTATACACAAAGTCGATATGTGCAGTAACAATAACTCTCTCTTTAGTGGTCCACGAGCGTAGCGTAGACGATACAGCCGGAACAAGGTTAGCTTTGTGTGTCCAGCCCGTGTAACCATCAGGCATTGTGATATGTCGCCATTCTTTTTGTTCTTCATTGATTGTTACAACCACACCAAGCCATGCCTGCGTTGTTAATTCCGAACGATGATTGGGGGCAGAATATACATTTGCTACTGAAACATTGATGATAGCCGGGATAGCAAGCGATACTTCCGCAGACTGCACCAATGGCTGAGAAGGTAGATATTGTTGTCCGCTTCGCTCGAGCGAACTTACTGCTCTGGGAAATCGTGGCATACACAAAGAAAAATGACGATAACGAAGGATGAAAGATTAGATACTGGCTACATGCGGATGAGTGTTCGATATGAATCAGCTTCAAATAAAAAATGTTGAGCAAGAGTAAGTGAAAAAGGACTTGCAAAATCCATGCGCTCCGGGTGCCATTGTACACCAAGCAAGAACCCTTGCGTTGGATCATCACACTCAATTGCTTCGACAATGTTATCGGTCGCCGATCGTGCTGAAATTTTGAGTGTTTCAGCCAAACGATCTACCGCTTGATGATGCGCCGAATTAATCGCACCCTCAAGCTGACCGGTAATCTTTTTGAGTAATGAACCGGGCTCGACCACTACACTGTGATAGGCATCATGATGTTCACCATCAATCATGGTGGAACTATGTTCTGTTGTCGTTTGCAGATCAGTAGGAATATCTACAATCATCGAGCCACCCAAATGTACATTGATAACCTGAGCACCACGACACACACCCAATACCGGCATTTTCATTTCTAATGCACGTTGCAGTATAGGGAATTCTATTGCATCACGTCGCTCATCCATAAAACAACGCTCACGTTCTGACTCTTTGTTATATCGTGCAGGATCAATATCCGGTCCTCCGGTGATTACCACACCACTGCATGTCGCGAGTTGAGCAAGGGCTGTTTCCGTGTCCGGCAAAGACCACAAGTCAATGCACACAACTTCAGGATTTGCTGCGGTAAGCCATCGAACATAATTGTGATACCGTTCAGAACCTGTTATGCGTGTAAGAGCAATATTCATAGTGCTTTCTTTGTTGAAGAGAAAAAATGTGATCTAGGATAATATGCAGTAATTACCGAGGAACATGAATGTAAATGTGTATACAAACATGAAAACCTTACGAATGAGTGGCACGAAATTGCTGAATTGTTTGCAGGCAGAGTGCATGAAATTCTTCTTTTCCCCGTACCAACGACAATTCCAAAGGCGCAACATATACGGGAATTTCTCGCGATTCAAACATCGGGAGAAATGCACGTAATTTTACTGCATCCTTCTCTGTTGTTACAATCCCATCCGCAGCGCATTCACGAACTTGTGCACAGATTGCTTCAATCATTCGAGTACTGTACCGAGCATGATCTACATATTCTCTTTCTCCAACAATCCGCACTCCTTGATTTGCATACCCTTGTAATGCCTGACGAAATCGCTTTGGATGTGCAATACCCGATACGGCAATAAGATTTTTCGATCGAGGCTGGTTATTCTCACTTTGTCCCATTCTTGCGCATTCATGTAAAGTATAATCATACAAACGATACAATGCTCCAAGTATTGCCTGTGCTTCTACTAAAACAACATTGGTGGTCAAGATATCGTGAGGAATATCTTCAATGCGTACTCCTCCTGTACAGACAATACAATGAGCGCGTAATGCTGATTGCAATGGTTCGCGCAATCGACCGGTTGGTAGCAATGTAGGCTCTGTCAAGGTTGTTGGATCAATTAATACAATATCGCAGTCCCGATGGAGTCGGCGGTGCTGGAAACCATCATCCATAATAATTGCCGAAGCATTGTACCGCAATGCTGTTTCAGCAGCATGTTTACGTTCACTATCGGCTATCACGGGTATACCGAGCAACTCTGCGTGAAGCATGAGTTCGTCGCCTGCGGTATCAGCAGTAGCCCGAATAGTGACACCATCACACACAACAACTTGCCCCGAACTACGTCTCTTATACCCTCGTCCAATAATCGCAGGCAATAACACCTGATTAACCAAAAGGCGTGCAACATATTGTGCCATGGGCGTTTTACCTGTTCCACCGGTTGATATATTCCCGATGCTAAATACAGGGACAGGCACATGATATGGCTTATAATTACCCGTATCATACGCGGCGTTGCGTCGCCGAACAACAGCACCATACCACTGTGACAAAATTGACATACGAGATTTACTTGTTACTGTGATGAAATACTCTATGAACCATGCTACGACCCGAAAGAGAATTTTCTCTGTGGAAATATCCACCAAATACCGTACATTGCAAGTCTGTTTGCGGTTTGTACTAGAGAAATCCTCGGACTTTCTATTACACCGAAACTTCAAACAGTGCCGCGTTGGCTTTTTTCCTAAGAATACGCAAATATAGGAGAGAACAAGCCAACACCTACACGGAGACGTGGCCGAGCGGCTAGGCAGAGCTCTGCAAAAGCTTGTACAGCGGTTCGAATCCGCTCGTCTCCTCTCTTCTGATTTTATTTTTTGATTTTTTCTCTCTTTGTGTTTCTATGGGTACAACAGCGGATCTTCGTGCCGGTGCGGTAATAAAATATAACAATGAGCCCTGCTTAGTGTTGGAATCGACACACCGTACACCGGGCAATCTTCGTGCGTTCTATCAAGTGCGTATGCGCAATCTTCGTTCAGGTAAAAACTTGGAAGAGCGTTTTCGCTCAGGTGAATCCATTGACTTTTTACGCGTCGAACGCCGTGACTACCAGTTTCTCTACCGCGAAGGTACAGACTTCGTTTTCATGGATAATGAGACTTATGACCAAGTCAATGTCAGCGAAAAATCAATGGGCGAAGCCGGTAAATTTCTCAAAGAAGGTGGTACTGCCTCGATTTCATTTAATGAATCCGAAGTATTACAAGTCGAACTTCCAGCCCATGTTATTTTGCGTATTACGGAGTCAGAACCAGGTATCAAAGGTGACTCTGCGAATAATAATCTCAAACCAGCAACATTGGAAACAGGTGCTATCGTATCTGTGCCATTGTTTGTCAATCAAGGTGAATTAATTCGTATCGATACTCGCACAGGTGAGTACATGGAACGTGTGAAAGAGTAATTCTTACGCCGCATATTTTAGGCGCGTTTTTCTTGCGAAAGACGCGCTTTCTTTTTTGAGCGCATTTAGTTAAAAAATTGCAATTTTCGTCCCGTACTATTTGAGTGTTCTCACTACTTGATTGTACCTAGTACCATTTTGAAACATTTTCAAAAGGAAGCACATCATGGATTTACAATATCTCAGCAAACTCATGAAGATATTCGACGGCAGTTCTGCTGTTGAACTAGAAATTGAAGAAGATGGCACGAAATTGCGACTTGCTAAGGCACAGGAGCAGGCGACAGTTGTTACTCACGCTCCTCAATTTGCCCATCATTATATGCCGCCGCCACCTCCTGCTGCTCCCGCCTCTTCCGTACCGGCATCGGTTGCTACTCCGGCTACTCCCCCTGAAGCTCCGAAGCCGACTCCACCCCCTGTGGTCAATGATAAGGTAAAACAAGTATTGTCGCCTATTGTTGGTACATTTTATCGTGCTCCCTCACCTGATGCCGATCCTTTTACGCAAGTTGGAAATCGTGTATCAGTCGGACAAACACTATGCATCATCGAAGCAATGAAATTGATGAATGAAATCGAAAGCGACATCAGTGGCACAATCGTAAAAATTCATGTTGAAAACGGACAGCCCGTTGAATACAATCAGCCGCTTTTCTCGGTACAAGCCGACTAAAACGAGCACAATCGATTGCTATGATATCACGTCACAACATTTAGTGAGGTGCTTTTGTACAGTCGTGCGTTATTTTTCCATGCTGTTACCCAAGAAACCAAATGAAAAAAGTATTGATTGCTAATCGTGGCGAAATTGCTTTACGTGTGATTCGTGCCTGCAAAGAGTTGGGGTTACAGACTGTAGCTGTATATTCCGAGGCTGATCGCCACTCTCTTCATGTTCGCTTTGCCGACGAAGCTGTGTGTATCGGTCCTCCGATGGGGCGCGAGAGTTATCTGAAAGTTCCTTCGATTATTGCGGCGGCGCAGATTACCAATGCCGACGGCATTCACCCCGGATATGGCTTCTTATCAGAAAATGCTGACTTTGCTGAAATTTGTACGGACTGTGGTTTCAAATTCATTGGACCAAAATCGGATTCCATTACAAGAATGGGAAATAAATCCGTTGCCAAAGAAACCATGCGTGCAGCAGGTGTACCTGTGGTTCCGGGAAGTGAAGGCATTGTAAGCGATGTTGCTACCGCTCGTCGACTTGCTTTAGAAATTGGTCTACCTGTTATGATGAAAGCATCTGCAGGTGGTGGTGGTAAGGGTATGCGCATGGTAACCCGAGAAGAAGACATCGAATCTGCTTTTATTACGGCACGAACAGAAGCTGAAGCTGCATTTAGCAACCCCGATTTGTACATTGAAAAATTCGTCGAAGAGCCACGCCATATCGAAATTCAAGTCTTTGGGGATGGTCATGGTAATATCATCCATCTGAATGAGCGAGAATGCTCTATCCAGCGACGACATCAAAAATTGATTGAAGAAGCCCCTTCGCCCATTATGGATGAAGATCTTCGCCGACGCATGGGCGAGGCGGCAGTCAAAGCGGCTCAAGCAGTGAATTATGAAGGTGCCGGTACAATTGAGTTTCTCGTTGATAAATACCGCAACTTCTATTTTATGGAGATGAATACCCGCATCCAAGTAGAGCATCCTGTCACAGAAGAATCGCTCGGACTTGACCTCGTAAAAGAGCAATTGTTGGTTGCTATGGGCAAACCACTCTCCATAAAAGGTGGCGTGCCATTGCGTCATGCAATTGAATGTCGAATTAATGCCGAGGATCCCGAACACAACTGGCGGCCATCGCCGGGGAAAATTACAGCATTGCACTTCCCCGGTGGACCGGGTGTACGCGTAGATTCGCATATTTATGAAGGTTATTCCATCCCTCCATATTACGACTCAATGATTGCCAAACTCATTTGCTTCGGCGAGACACGTATGGAGGCAATTCTTCGCATGCGTCGCGCACTTGCCGAAACAGTTATCGAAGGCATTCATACAACTATTCCGTTTCATGCAAAAATGATGGAGAATAAGGACTTTATCGCTGGAGAATTTGATACAAAATATCTTGACACGCGTGGATGGAAGTAATATCGATTTACAGAGACAAACACAAAAAAACCGCTTCGATGAGAAGCGGTTTTTTTGTGCTTACAAACTATGCTTATAATTTTTCGTATCGGTCAATAACAAAATTTCGTGCACCACCGCCAAACCCCGGCTCATACCGTAAGAGTGCCTTGAATCGCGCACCAACTTGCAAGCCCGGCAACTGTGTCGCTACATCAGGAAACATTTCTTTCGTTGTTGGCGCAAGAGTACAAGAAAATGTTATCGTATATTCTTCGTCCGGTAGAATATCATCGGGAAAATTCATACCAGCACGCAAAGACTCAAGGCGCACAATCGCAACGCATGGCGCAATAGTGCAAGGTATTGGCTGATTAAGTCGGCGAGCAGAAATGCTGACAATACGACCAACAATCGCACTATGCTGAGGGGGAATAGGACTCATACTTTGTTCTGTACCGGATGAAATCTTGGCGGATTGGCTACTCTGTGCAGAATCCACATCACGTGATTGCACTTTCACAGAGCTGCACGAGACGCATACTATCGTACACCAACATACCACCAAGATCTTCATAGCATCCGAAAAATGTTCATGATAATGATGCTTCGATACATCCATCGTATTGCCTGCAAAATCATTACTTATCTTGACAACATCTTCTTACGAATAACAAAATAAATTGGCAGGGCAATGACCATAACCGGAATCAGGGTAAACACCAACCCAATCAACCCAAATACCATCCCAAAAACCGTACCCAAGACCCAAAATCCAGCTTTAATCAGAAAGTACGCGGCAACTAAAGCAATGCCGCCTGCAAAAATGTCTTTCATGATACACCTCAAAAATCAAAAGGAAAGTAATAAATTTCAACGCTCTTTGTCTCGCACGTACAGAATTCTTTGTCAGAAGTTGTACGGTGGCTTCCTCTTGTATTACGCAAGAAAGCATGGTTTGTTTCAAAAGAGTTTCGGTATGTTCGTGCTTGATTTCGACAAAAATCGGACCGAATTTCTTCATTTTTTTTCAATTATCCAGAGGAATACACATCATGGTACAAATGCATGTAGAATACCAAGGAGATTTACATTGTGAACTTAAACACGGACCTTCAGGTGCAACTATATACACCGATGCTCCAACAGACAATCATGGACGGGGGGAAGAGTTTTCGCCGACTGATCTGGCGACTGTATCACTTGGTGCATGTGCTGCAACGATTATGGGAATCGCTGCCAAACGCCATAACATACCGCTCGAAGGAATGAAAGTACATGTTACAAAAGAAATGGTGACCGATCCTGTTCGCCGTATTGGTCGCATTGGTTTGACATTTCATATTCCCTACAATGCCCCTACCGAGCATCGAAAGTTGTTAGAAAATGCCGCACGTACCTGTCCCGTGCATCAAAGCTTACATCCCGATGTGCAAAAGGAAATGACTTTTATCTATGCAGAGGCATAATTCCTATTCTCTACACATTTGTGGCTGGCTACTTTGTCGATAATTGATATTGTGGATCTCTTATCGTGGCTCTTCGTCAGAGAACATATATCCTGCGCCACGAATCGTGTGGATAAGGGATTTATCGAACTGCTTATCAATTTTTTGACGAAGAAATTTGACTTGAGCTTCGATTGCATTACTACGGGGTTCTGTGCTGCTATCCCACAAATGTTCGGCAATTTTTTCGCGCGATACAATTCGCCCTGCATGGATCATAAGCATCTCCATCAGGGCGAATTCCTTTGTTGCCAAGATAATCTCTTTGCCTTGGCGAAATACCTTCCGTGTTGCCGGATCCAACTGCACCCCAAAAACATCAATAACCGATGAACGCACTTCGGTATTGCGCCGCAATAATGAACGCAATCGTGCCAACAACTCACCAAAATGGTAGGGTTTCACCAAATAGTCATCAGCACCTGAATCCAAGCCACGAATTTTATCATTGACATCCCCTAATGCCGTAAGCATAAGAATAGGTGAGTGTACACCCTCATCTCGCATTCGCTTGCAAATATCCCATCCGTCACGGTCCGGGAGCATGACATCAAGAACAATTGCGTCATAGTTATTGTCAGTTGAAAGCTTGAAGCCTTGATTACCTGTTAAGGCAATATCAAGTACATACCCTTCTTTACGGAGATTTTTTTCTAAGGATGCCGCCACGCGAGCATTATCTTCGATCAAAAGTAAACGCATAATACTTTAACCTTCAAACCATCAAAAATTTTGAAACAGTCAAGAGACAACTCATATATCCCACTCCAACAAAACACATTCTGCGCTAAAGCCCGGACCAAGGGCTAACATCAAACCATGCTGATGATACCGTTCGGCGGCAAGAAATCGTTTCAATACAAAAAGCACTGTCGGGCTTGACATATTGCCATGCGTCTGCATCACTATACGCGAATGCTCAATATCATGCTCGCTGATATGCAGTGCCGTGGTGTATGCCGAAAGAACTTTTGTTCCTCCGGGATGCGCAATACAATGCAACCCCACCTCTTCATCCAATCCGAATACCTTGCGTGCAGAATGTACAACATCTGGAATATTCTGTTGGATGAAAGAAGGAATATCACGTGAAAATCGTACAGCAAGACCTGTATTAGTAAGATCCCAGCCCATAATATCTTCGGTGTCATGAAAAAGTGTACTATATCGCCCCTTAATAATTGGTCGAGAACGATCCTTGCTCATGCGTACTACTACTGCCGCCGCACCATCAGCAAATAAGCTTACAGCAACTAAATTTGATTTTCGACGATCGTGATGTTGAAAAGTCATACTACACATTTCAACAGCAACAAGGAGAACTGCTTTATCGGGCATAGATTGCGCAATTATCCCTGCTAGACCAACACCAGATACACCACCGGCACACCCCAATCCCCATACTGGAATGCGCTGAACAGTTGGTGCACACCCAAGCTGTTGTACAAGACGAGCATCCAGCGACGGTGTTGCAATACCGGTACTTGACACAAAAACAATAGAACCAATATCATGAATCGATAAACCGCTGTCATCCATTGCTTGCCGAGCTGCTTGTAATGCTAAATCAGAAGCATGACGTAGCGAAGCTGAATTCGCTGTTACAAAATCATGCGATTCAGCATACCATTCTCGTGGTTCAGCAAAATGCCGTTGCTGAATTCCCGTATTTGTAAAAACAGGCAGTAGGCGTGTGATATCGGCAAAGTCTTGTGCAAACAATTCTTGTGCAAAAGCACTAACAGCATCTTGGCTTAAAGAGTGTTGTGGGATAGCGGTACCAACACCGCAAAGACGTGGGGCTGCAACATCAGATGATAATAGATGCATAAGGTTTGTACAAGTTCGAGCAAAAGGTTTATTAGCGATAGGTTTGCTTTCAAACTATCAAAAAAAATGTATTGCTCTCGATACTATGGCAAAATTCCTTTTTAAGCCGCTAAATACCATGTTTTCATAGCACCAATACCTTTCATTTCAACAATCCCATTGGGAGTACATACTTGATGCTTGCTAACAACATCATGCACTGCTTCAGATATATGGATTTTTCTTGGCGCACCATGAGATTCCATCCGTGAGGCGATATTCACGGTATCTCCCCAAAGATCATAGGCAACTTTTTTCGTACCAATAACACCGGCAACAACTTCACCACAGTGAATACCAATACGTACACATAATGACAACCCCAACACTTCATTCAAATGGTCAATGGTTGCTATAAACTCCTGTGCAACCTTGCACATACGCTCAACATGGTCGGGAGAATGATCTAACAATCCTCCTACAACCATGTAGCTATCACCTATGGTTTTAATTTTTTCGACTTGATACTCTTCGACGATTTCGTCAAATGCAGAATAGATGGCATTCAAAATAACAATGACTGTTTCGGGTGTAACAGATGATGCTAACTTCGTAAAACCAACAATGTCAGCAAAAAGCACACTCGCAAAATCCACACGGTCAACAATTATCTTTTCACCATCGCGCAATCGACGAGCAATCCCTGTTGGCAAGATATTGCGCAGAAGTTGCTCAGATTTTTCTTGCTCCTCTTGAACAAGAAGATGCTTCAGTTTGAGTTCGTGATTAACCTCAGCAATCATTTCAGCTTGTTCTTCGAGCAATTTTCTGTGTCGAATGATTTCATCATTTTGTGCCTGAAGCTCGATACGTTGTATTTCAATTTCTTGATTCTTCTGTTCTGCAACAACACGGTGATAAAAGGAACGTCGTGCTTCTGTTTGTAAGGTAATTCCAAGAAATATACTGGTAACCCAAAAGATACAATATAGCAACAAAGCCACCGTAAATGTTTCATTATTCATCGTTATAAAATCTTTAGAACTCGCAATGGTGTACGGGTGTAGCACACGCACCATAATGTATTCGATCAGTCCGACAATAGCAACACTATGAGCGATTCTCATAGGCAAGAATGTCATTCCATAAAATGCAACAATCGTTACAAAGTGCCCAAACACATAGTAGTCGTAAGCAATACTATGATGAGGTGCAATATATTGCATAAGATTTCCGCAGGTCACAGCTGCAAGACCTGTACCGGCATACAACCAGTCAAGTCGCTTTTGAATAATTGGTGTATAGAATAAAATGCTGATGATGATATTTGGTATGATAAGTAATGCAATACGCAGAGACCATACCACCATCATTGATTCTTGAGGAAAAGCAAACCAATCCACGAAGAGTGTCATGACACAAATTGCAGTCAGAAAACGATGAAGGGCATGGGAATGTAAAAGTGCCTGCTTACGTTCGGCTCGATATTTTAACTCTAATGCTCTATCGGAGAACGATAATCCTTGCCACTTGAAATCCAAGTAACGATGGAACCACGAATCCGTGTAACCGTGAAAAATCATACACTCCCTCAGGCAAAAAGCACATCGAACAACACTGACTACTTGGCGTACAGCAGCATAATCTATTTTGAAAATGAAATGCGGTCAATTCAACAGAACGCAAGGCAGTATGGAATGTTTCACCAAAAGATGTGAATAAATTGTGAAAGAAAGATTCTCCTTGATTGAAGAAGCATTCTATAAGGAATTGCGTAATTTTAGTCTGCAAATTTTCTCAATTTTCTTTCTTCGTCATGGCTTTCATACGACTTTCTCGCTCGGCAGCACGCATTGTATTTATTGCATTTGGAGGACTTTGCTGCATTGGCGGTATCGTCTTTTTTGCCATGATACCATCACAAAGCACAGCATTCAAGACAGAAGCCATAAGTTTACAATCCGTAAGCAAACAGAACCAGAACTCTTCTCAAACGCCTTCTTCACAGGAGAAAAAATCAATGTCGAAAATCACAAAGTCCGACGCCGAATGGCAGAGAGAACTCACTCCTGAACAGTACCAAGTTGCCAGAAAAAAAGGTACTGAACGTGCTTTTACAGGTGCATACCATAACACGAAAGATAAGGGTGTTTATTTGTGTGTATGTTGTAAGCAAGAACTTTTCAGCAGTGAAAAGAAATTTGACTCCGGCACGGGCTGGCCAAGCTATTGGGAGCCGGTCAGCAATAATGCCATTTCTATTCACCGCGACACTTCGTACGGCATGATACGTGATGAGGTAGTCTGTTCGCGATGTGATGCACACTTAGGTCATGTCTTTGATGATGGTCCAGAACCTACAGGATTGCGCTATTGTATCAATTCTGCTTCTCTCACTCTCAAGAAAAAAGACAAATAATCTCTTTCTAGCAAGAAAGGATATAGACATTTTTTGAGTATTCTAGCGAATACCTCGAAATGGAGTATTCATGTTTCACGATTTAATTTTGCGTATTTCAGCGTTGCCTCTTTTCTTTCAAGTGTGCTAAGCAGTCATCGTAGTTGGTATTGCTTTCAGCATTTTAAAGAAGTTTGTCAAATTCGCGATTTGGCTCGGCATCTTTTTAGTCATCGCTGTAGCATTGGGTTTGATTACTCTGTAGAATGACAAGAGTATTTTAACTTTTTAGATCAGTTTTTGCGTAAATCTAATTGAGCCAAAAACTCGTGCGCCAATATCTCCGTTGTGGGTAATGGTTTACGTAATGACCGAATACGCTTGGTAAAATGAACAACACACCATACACCTATCATGCCCTGCATTATAAATAGCAAGGCGACTATTTCGCACATAATTTTCAGAATACTCTGCGGTGTAATCGGAAAAAGTGAAGGCACTGATGCTAGCATAAATGTTACCAAACACACGGCTCGTGCACCAATCAAGCCGCACCAATACAAAGCAGGCTCGATAGATCGCATCATCGCAAGCAATTTCCTTCGAGAGCGCTGACGAAGAAGAATATCTTCATGGCGTTGTATCGCTTGTATAAGCGACGCTCCAAAAAGCAGTGCCGGCGGCAAAGCTATGATGATACCATACAAAGCAGACCAGTGCTCAAACAATGCCCACAAGCCACAAGCTAAAGCACCAAATATTATCGATACGCCCCCTATCAAACGATGATAGTTGAGCATGATAAACATTTGCTTTGAGAATTTTTCACGCGCGGCGTAAATGCTGTATTCAGGGTATTGTGCTTTTTGCATCATGAGGAAGTCACAAGGAACATACAACCAAACATTGTACACACTAACAACAGACTATAGAATGACATATCACGAATTTACAATTTTGCATGAGTGTTCTTCATCTAATTTTCAGTATCTGTACGCGAGTTTCTCTATTTTCGTACATGTTATCTGTACAGCTATTATTCCTTGTTGTGTTTTCATTATGACTGCAGAATCTTCTTCATCAGTTTTTTCTCCGTGGATGCGGTGGTGTAGTATTATTGCTTTACTTGGCATAGTTGCATTCATGGGTGGCTCAATTGTTCGAATATCATTGGCATTCGATCTTTTTGTACCGGGCACACTTACATGGAAATCATGGTATAGCCCTGAAGTAGTTGCTCAAACAATTCGTTTGTTTGCACAGTCTGGTTTCTATACACTCATTGGGTATGGAGTTGCATTGTTTTTCGGTGTTATTGTCTGGCTCGCACAGCGCTCAGTATGGCGACAATCCGGTTGGTTACTTATGAGTGGTATATTATGTGTGTTGTACATTCCTGTGGAATGTATTCAAGCACGCTTTGATATTGACTTGATTTATCTCACGATCGGCGGATTGGGATCATTCTCTGTCGAATCAGCTCAAGCACTTTTACTCAAACGTCTAACATTTCTCAGTGGAATCCCACTTCTAGCAATGCTTGGATATTGCACGGCATTGACACTGATGGTATGGCAACCGTTGCAACGTACTCGTTCTGAATATACCCCAACAAAATTCACTCCAACAGAATCCTTGCAATAGCATCTTGCACTTCTCTCTCCGATGCTGTACCCCATCATGCATATTATGCGATTGTCTTTACTCGTTTGTCTTGCAGTCTTCACACTTACCTCGTGCGGTCAGCAAGGTGCACCCGATGGCGGACCACCTGACAAAACGCCTCCTCTTGTACTTCGTACGCTCCCTACTCAAGCAGAACGCAGAGTACAGACGCAAAGCATCATTATTGAATTCAACAAATACATTAATAAGCAATCTTTCCTACCGAATATCTTTCTCTCGCCTCCCATACCGTACAAACTTCTATGGAGTGGTAAAGAAGCGGAAATTCGCTTAAATCAAGCATTAGACTCTAATACGACCTATGCACTGACCATCGGAAGCGATTATACCGATTGGCGTGGCAACAAACCCGATAAACCTTTTACCCTGATGTTCTCAACGGGTGATGATTTGGATAGTGCAACCATCAAAGGTGTTGCTTATATGCCTGACTATACAACAACCAAGCAGGATGGCATCTATATCTTTATGTATCGTCTACCGGAGAATTCAGCTGAACGCGACACCTTTGATATTCGTACCCATCAACCTAAGTATCGCACACAACCAACCAAAGACGGACGCTACGAAATACCGGCATTAGCTAGTGGCACCTATCGCGTTGCTATGGTAAAAGACGAATTCCGTGATGGCATTTTAGATGTTGGTGTTGATAGTTATGGCTTGCTCACAAAAGACCTTGTCCTTGCATCGCGTGCTACAGTAACGGCAAATATTCGTATGGATAAAGCAAAAGATACTAAGCAGCCGCAAGTTGTTGGTGCGACAGCAATCTCTCCACAAATTGTGCGAATACGCTTTTCAAAAAAATTGGATTCTCTCAGCATTCAATCACAAGGGTTTAGTGTTTTTGATAGTATCTACACCTCTTCATCTCTTGCAATTATATCAGCTCATACACTGTTAGCAGCACCGCAACAAGTAGATGTCTATCTTGAGAAACCACTGCCTGCCAGTGGTATTTGGCGTGTTCGTGCTTTGCTTGCTCGCGACTCTGCGGGTAATGCGATCAGTGACTCACTGCATACGGCTACAATTATTCAATCCGGCACATCATCATCACAGCAAAACACTGCTCAACTTGTACTATGCACACTTACCGATAGTTCTCTTGGTGTTGCATTACAACCTGATGTTCGTATCGCATGGTCACAGCCATTGGCTGAACAGTCGAAGAAAAAACTTCATCCTGAATTGTATGCTGTACAGACGGAAACCGTAGAATCTCAGACCTTTGCACAATCCAATGTATTGGCGTCAACCACCACAACAATTGCACCTGCGATCAATAGCGTCAATCGCACCAACATAACAGCAACCACGCAGTCGTTGAACACTCTCTCCACGACCCCATCATCGCTAACGATACGGCGTACTCCTATTTCCACGACTGCGCATTGGCTCACCGCCAATGTGCTTTCGATCACCCCCTTGCAACCGCTCAACCCGAACAGCAACTATGAGCTTGTTGTGCACAATATGGGACTTACCTCTATACTCGGCAAAACCATGCGTGACACTACGCTTCGGCGAACATTTCGAACAATTGATACAGGTCCTTTTGGCAGTTTGCTTGGCACACTACGCGATCCGATACAGTCATCAACCGGTTCAGCATCGGGTTCGTACGTCATTGTGCTACAAAGTAAAGACCGACAAACAATGCGATCATTGATACGCAAACAAACAGGTACTTTTGAGTTTCACAATCTACCAGCCGGTGCTTACACCCTGCACGCATTTTATGATCTCGATGGTAATGGTTATCATTCAGCAGGACAAGTCCAACCTCTCATCTATGCAGAGCGATTCACTGTCGCACCTGCAGAAATTGTTATACGTCAGCGCTGGACTGTTGAGGGAATTATTCTCGATTTTTCCAAATAAATAATTCATTATAACACCACATTAAATTTCGCATATCGTTGTTATGCCTTCATT
>DHLT01000084.1:0-3309 GCA_002405405.1 Ignavibacteria bacterium UBA4661
GTGTTGCATTTCTGCTAACTGTTGTAGATATCGTCAGTTCTTCTGTTCAGCAGAATAGCTCCGGAGAAGGGTTAATGCGAGAAAATGCTTTGGCAGTTGCTACACTTACCTCAACATCCGTTATTCCAACCCTTGATTTTGCCGCTATGATGGGAAGTGTTGATCGCGATGCTTTAGCAAGAAGTACAGAGGGTATGGCACTTCTATCAGGATTTGAATTCTTGATAGTTAAAGGCAAATCCGGCGATACGGTTTATACTCAGAACTTTGCGAAAGCACCTGAAGGTGCGCGCACCCTTACTTCTAGTGAAAAATCCGGTGATGCAAAAATCTTTGGCTCAGCTGAAGTAGCTGTCATGCCTGTCTATAATGCAGGCAAAGAAAAAATCGGTGAAGTCATCGTTGGCATTAGTCTACGCAGTATGCAAAATGCCGTAAGTCGTGGTCAATTGACACTCACGGCAATTGGTGTTGTTATGGGTATTCTTTCAGCAATCATTCTTTATCTTTTTGTTTCCCGCTTGATGCAGCCAGTTGTTCTTCTTGGTAGAGCAGCACACAAAGTAAGTGAAGGTGATTTGAGTCAGCGTGTACGTGTAACGACCATTGATGAAGTTGGTGCATTGGGAATTGCTTTTAATTCTATGGTCGATAAACTTCAACAATCAAAAGATGAAACTGACCGACTGATGCAAGCCGCAGAAATACAAAAAGGAGAAATCGAACTTGCTGCTTCTCGTGCACGTGATGAACATGAATATCTAGAACGACAAGTTGAACGTATCAGTATTGTGCTTCAAGCCATCAATCAACATGACTTAAGCCAGAGCATCGAAGCAGAACGTGATGATGCCGTTGGTGCACTTGTCAACACACTCAATGAAACAACGATTTCCCTACGAGAAATTATTGCGAGTATTCATTCCACAACATTACACATTGCTGAATCTTTCGAGCGCATCTCCTCGGCAACAATGGAAATGGCACAGCGCGGTAAAGATCAAAGTCGCCGTACCGATGATGTTGCTGCCGCGGTAGAGGAAATGACCGCAACTATTGCAGACACTGCACAAAAAATTACCGAAACAACAAAGCTTGCTGGCGACACAGTATCAATAGCACAAAATGGAAGTCTTGCCGTAACACAGACAATTGATGGCATGAAACGTATTGCAGCTATGTCACGCCAACAAGCGGAGATGATTAATAAGTTAGGTGCATCATCTGCAGAAATAGGTGAAATTGTTCTCGTAATTGAAGAAATTGCAGACCAAACTAACCTCCTCGCTCTCAATGCTGCCATTGAAGCAGCTCGTGCTGGCGAAGCTGGTCGTGGCTTTGCAGTTGTTGCTGATGAAGTTCGTAAACTTGCAGAACGCACACAAAAAGCAACAAAAGAGATCAGCAAAACCATTCGTCAAATTCAAACAGATACTGAAGTTGCTGTGAAATCTTCGCAAACAGGTGCAGAAGAAGTACGGCAAGGTATTACTCTTGCAGAAAATGCCGGTACTGCTCTCTCGACTATCGTAAGTAGTATTCGGAATGTAGGCGATATGATTATGCAGGTTGCAGCCGCTGCTGAAGAACAATCAGCGACAGCAGAAGATATTAGCCGTAATATTCACTCAATTGCTCAAGTAACGAATGATAATATGAATAACTTCGAGCAGATCGCAGAAAATAGTGTTCAAACTTCTTCCGAAGTCAATGAAATGCGCGGTCTTGTTGAGCAGTTTACGCTTGGAGATACCATTAATAACGAATTTGAAACACTTCCTGTTCTCCATAGTTCGCGTTTACCGGAAGTGTCACGTCGTACACAATCAACACGGCGACTTCGTTAAGCAATTACATCGATAAAATGAAAGAAGCGTTGCATTATGACAGTGCAACGCTTTTTTTGTGAATCTTTCTACACAAACTGATAAAATATTCTTCGAAAGAATTGCCGCTCTTTATTTGTGCTTGGCTCGAACTTTTACGATTTTTGTGACTGTGTTTTTTGAAATTTAGTTTAGCTATACAATTCTTTTGTTCTCTCTTTCATCATTCTATGGTTCTGTATGACAGTACATTCTTTGTTTCGCATGACGCGATATTCTTTACTGATCTGTATTTCCTGCATAGCCATCGTACGTGCTCAAGATGCTTCTTTAGTTCTTGCCCGTGTCAATAACGAAGCCATTACATATGGCGACATAGAAAAATCCTTTCGCAAGAACCTCAATGCTCCTACGTTGTCACTAAAAACACTCCACCGTGATACCGTACGGAACTTTCTTGAATTATATATTAACTATCGGCTGAAATTACATGAGGCAAAACGTCTCGGGATTGATACACTTGCTGATGTTCGTAACGATATCCTTAATAACCGAGCATCCTTAGCACCAACGTTTTATTATGATAAAGTCATCACTGAGCGTTACTATCCACGCTTTGTAGAACGCCGTGGTCGCGAGTTGGTATTACAGTTTTTGCAATTCAGTCAGAATTTTCAAAAAGATACTTCTGATCGAGCACTTCGCCGTGCGTTGAATTGTATCGCTGCTCTAGAACGTGGGGCAAACATGGCGCAAATTGCACGTGATTCGTCCGATGACAAACGCTACAAAGAAACTGGCGGTATTCTGCCAGCAGGTACGGCAGGTAGCCTACGAGTAGAAATTGAATCGGTAGCTTATGGTCTCAAAGAAGGCGAAATCAGCAAACCTATTCGCACACCTATCGGCTACTTTGTTATCAAAGTCTTGAGCAATCGACCAAAGATTAATATTTGGGGAGGACACATATTGATTTCTCCTGACGTACAAGGTGACACTGTACGTGCGCGACAAAAAGCTGATTCGGTCTATGCTCTTTTAAAAAGTGGAGCGTCATTTTCAGCACTGGCAAAAGCAGTGTCTGATGATCCAAGCACCAAAAATGAAGGCGGTATGTTTAATGCCTACTACAGTCGTTCACTTGGCTTGGAAAATAATGCTGGTGGCGGGAAATTTATGGAAGAATTTGAGAATGCCTGGTTTGCCCTGAAAGATGGTGAATACAGCGCACCCGTTCGCTCTATGTATGGTTATCACATCATCTATCGAGAGCGCTCAACAGTTGGAAATATTGCCGATCCTGCAACATTAAAACGCGAATATAAATCGAGCTCCTTCCTCAACGAACGTGAAGAGCTATACGACTCTCTCCGTATGTTACGTGGCTATCATACAATACAGCCGGTACTGCAAGAAATGATTGCGGCTATCGATACTACCGCTAAAAACAATGAATCTTGGGCACGAAATTTTTCGCCTGCCG
>DHLT01000084.1:3466-6222 GCA_002405405.1 Ignavibacteria bacterium UBA4661
AAGTCAGAAAGTACTGATTGCGAATATGACTCCGCCAATGTCTGTCCAACGCTTTCTTGACTCTGTTAATGTGCAGTATTCCAATACCCGTGGCTTAGTTATGCGCCCCGCGGCAATCGAGCGAATGGTGAATAAAGCAACAAGCGACTACATTACAGCGCAGCAGCTTAGTACATTAGAAAAAGATTTTCCTGAGTTTGATGCTCTTATGCAAGAATATCGAGACGCCGTTACTCTTTTTAAGCTTGAAGACCAAGTTATTTGGAGCAAACTCAAATTCGATTCACTTAAGGCAAAAAAACATTGGCAGGTCATCAAGGACCAATTTAAAACAGGGGTGCGCATCATGGCTACCGAAATTTTTGTTCGCCATGATTCACTTGCTCATGCCCTTCTTACGGAACTCAATAAAGCATCCTCCACGGTATTCGATAAGAAAGCAGGAGAAATTACCGAACGCGAAGGATTCAAAAAACTCAAAGGAAAACATCGCGACTTAGTACTTGCAGACTCAGATTTAGGGCGTGCTATTCTCACGGAGGTAAAAGACTCTAAAAATCTGAAAGTTGGCATTATGGAGAAACCTCTTGCGGTCGATGGCGGATATGCAATTATTCGTATCGATAAGATTCTTCCTGAACGAACCAGAACATTTGAAGAAGCAATACCATATTTTGCTTCTCGTTATCAGGACCAGCTACAACGCGATATGACCAATGCGTGGTTAGTATCACTTCGCAATCGCTTCCCTATCAGCATTGAAACTTCGACTATCGAATCACTTTGGAAATAACTTGGAATCTCTCATGACACTTTGTAGTTCTCGCACATTTTCTTGCTTTCCCTACCGTACTCTCTTCCTATCGTTCGTCTTGTTTTGCATTGTAGAACATTACGCAGATCATACCCATACACTGTCTGCACAAACTCTACCGATTAAACCCGGTGAAGCATATGATAAAATTCTTGCAGTGGTCGGCGATGAAATTATCCTACGCTCTGATGTCATGACGCAAGCATTTATGACTGCGCAACAAAATCCACGCATCAAACCCGATGATCCAGATGTACAAAAACGTATCCTTGAAGCCATGATTAATGAAAAACTTCTTATCATTAAGGCACAAGAGGACAGCGTTAAAGTAAGCGATGACGAAGTAAATGAACGCCTCGAATACCAAGTTAATGCTATGCGACAACAATTTGGCTCAGAGAAGCGCATTGAAGAAATTTATGGTATGTCACTTGCAAAAATTCGTCGCGAATTTCGAGAAGATATTCGCAAGCAAATGATGTCGGAGCGGCTTTCCCAACAAAAGTTTGCTGCTATCAAGGTTACGGCAAAAGATGTCGAAGAGTTCTACGCACAGTTTAGAGATTCTCTCCCAAAGACTCCTGCACAAGTCGAAATGTACCAAATTGTTCGTAATGTAACTGCGTCGCAAGATGCTCGTGAAAAAGCATATAATCTTGCTCTCCGGTTACGTGACTCATTAATTAAGCCCGGTTCAAATTTTGGTGATTTTGCACGCCGGTACAGTAAAGATCCCGGCTCTGCGGGGCAAGGTGGTGATCTCGGCTTTTTCAATAAGGGTTCTCTCATGCCCGAATACGAAAAATCTGCATATTCCATGCAACCCGGCGAAATTTCTATGCCTGTTGAAACCCCCTTTGGCTATCATATTATTCAACTCATTGAAAAGCGAGCAACATCCGTCAATACACGCCATATCTTACTGAAACTGGAGGAAGGGCAAGAAGACAATGACCGTGCTCGTAAAAACCTTGACTCTATTCGTACCCTCATCATCAAAGGCACATATACGTTTGAAGACTGCGCAAAAGCGTTCTCAGACGACCAAGATTCGCGTGCTTTTGGTGGTGCTATTGGTGGTGTTGCTCTTGTTGAACTCTCAAAGGTACCTGCCGATCTGAAAAAAGCATTTGAAAAGATGAAAGACGGTGATATCACCGATCCAGTGCCATATTTTGGTGATCGTACGAAAAAAGCATTTCATATTGTTCTGAAGAAAAAAACATACCCTGAGCATACTATGACGCTTGCCGATGATTTTAAGCGTATCGAAGCATTTGCCGTTAATAAAAAACGTGGTGCCGAGTACGAAAAATGGATACAAACTCTGCGCAAAACAATCTACTGGGAAATCAAAAAATAGTGCCGTCACCGCACCTTTTCGATTGAATAAAATTGCTCAAAAAACTCCCAATGCGCCGCACCGTCATGCAAGGTTTCCGGCGCATTGTTATTATGGGCTTGCCTAATAACTTCAAGTGTATAACCACTTTCTATACGATGCAATACAATGTGCCGCTCCGTGGCTTGTTCTGAGATCGAATAAAGCAGACGCCATGCTTTCCACGCAATTACAAAACCCTCAGGATGAGTTTTTATGCGTTTGTATGGATGCGGATAAGGCTGATGACGCAACACCGGCTCTCCGTGGCTTAGAAGGTCAATTCCCCGCTCTTGAAGCCATGTTATCTGTGCTTGAAAAAGTGATGTCCTCTCAAAGATCGTCGGTATTATCGAATGTTCTGCGAACTCATCTAACCAACCTGCCTTTGCTTCGGGAAAACTATCGTATAAAGGTATGTAGGGCTTGATGTCAATGACAGGAGTAGAATCAAGAAAATCATGTGCACCAATATGCAGACTTCTCCCTTCAATTCGCAATAACTGTACCGCTGATAAACCAATACTATTTGGTCGATGTGGTGAGCGTGTTGCAAAAACA
>DHLT01000084.1:6389-8390 GCA_002405405.1 Ignavibacteria bacterium UBA4661
GTTTCCAGCCATGATTTTTATGAAAGAGGAATATCACCCAGATACGCTCAAATCCACCCAAATCTTCTATTGCTTGCTCGAAATTACGGTGAGGCAACAGTTCTATCACTGCAGATGTATTTTCACTGTGAAAACCTTTATCATGTATACTATTAGGCTGGCGTGGTGCTTTATACTTATCATGTAATGCTGTATGAATCACTCCAATGGGTTCGATAATCATAGCATAATCTCATAGAGCGCATTATGCTTCACGCACAATACGATTCACAATACCAACTAGTTCATCACGCCCTTCATGCTTTTCAGCAGATGTCGGTAAAACATCTACACAAAATTGACACTGTGCTACAAGTTCACGTAATTGGTTGGCTCGTTCTTCCATTTGCTTTTTAGATATTTTATCGCCTTTGGTCAGAACAATTAAGTATCGGCGTTGATGATTTTCTAAGTTCTCGATAAGCGAAAGTTCATCTTCATTCGGATCATGACGTGAATCAACTAAGATGCAAATAAGTTTTAACTGTTCACGTTTGAAAAGATAAGTATTACGTTGCTTTTCCCACACAAGACGTTGCTCTCGTGATGCCTTAGCAAAGCCAAAACCGGGTAAATCTGCCAAGATAAATTTACCATTGACAACAAAGAAATTGATTTCTGTTGTTTTTCCCGGTGTTGCACTCACAAAAGCAAGCTTTTTACGACGTACGAGCATATTGAGAAGTGATGATTTTCCGACATTCGAACGACCAATAAAAGCAATCTCAGGCATTGAACCCGAGGGGAATTGCTTGACATCAGCAGCCCCGATGATAAATTCAGCAGAAGTGAACTCCATAATTATCCTCTGAATGCTTAATCCTTAAAACAAAATGCCTACTGAAATTGTTAGGAATCGTCTATCTAACTCTCCCTCACTTCGACCGATCATATTGGCAAAATGATAGCGGCCATCAAGAGTAAGATTCACTAGTTTTGCATCAAAACGTAAACCCACGCCTGCGCTAAATCCTACACGACTAAGCGATTTATCACTGAATTGAATTGGCACCGGAATCGACACAGAGCTCACTTGCTGATTCACCGAATAATTGATGATATTGTAGTTCAGTTCACCCACAAGTACGATACCTATAATGGATTTGACTAAAGCGTAGTCGATTCCAACACCAATCGGTATCACATTTTGCGAATAATCAACAGCAATATCAAAACCTCCGGGAATATTCTGCGCAGTAACGTTTGCTTTGCCTTGTGCGAAGGAATTATAGCCCGCCGACAGCGCAACCGCTGTATTCTCATTCACATCAAGCAAGTACCGTGCATTGACATGAAAACCTGATTTTGTCGCACTTTGTATGGCTTGTAATAATGTCGTGCCGGAGGTAAAATTTTGTCTGTCAAAAAAAGACGTAATACCATCATTCGGTAAAGCAAAACCACCTGACAATTGCAAGTGTTGTCCGTACAACCGCATAGCTGCAGAAAAAAGTGAAAAAGCAATACAAAGAGCAGCTCCCCACATTATTGAACGTCGATTACCACGCATAGTATGTCCTTGTCAAATCTCAAAAAGAAGTAATCACTGCCCGCTTCAACAAGCATGATCAATGCTCTTCGTTAAAATGAAATGCATTGTGTTTCAATGAATTGTACAACATGGCACGCGCACGAAACAGGTGCGCCTTGACTGTACCGAGTGGCAATTGGAGTTTATCGGCAATGTCTTGATAGTCCATATCCTCCTCATGACGAAGCTGAATAACAATCCGAAATTTTTCGGGTAATTCGTTAATAGCTTTTTGGAGAATTTCTTTGCGCTCACGTTGCTGAATAGCTAAATCCGGTACATAGTCCCGATCCGGCAACTCAACCTCAATCTCCCCATCACTTGTTTCAATTGGCTGATTGATCGACATGGTTTTTAAGCGCTTTTTACGAAGAAAATCAATGCAGTTATAAGAGGCAATTTTATAGAGCCAAGTTGAAAATGCAAACTCA
>DHLT01000167.1:0-841 GCA_002405405.1 Ignavibacteria bacterium UBA4661
TGGGCTTGAATGCAAGACCCCACACTGCGAAATGCTTTCCTTGAAGATTACCCTGAAAATGCTGATGTATTTTTTCGGCAAGACGATGTTTTTGTCGCTCATTGACCTCGTGAACTGCTGCTAA
This sequence comes from Ignavibacteria bacterium UBA4661, assembly GCA_002405405.1. Taxonomy (GTDB): domain Bacteria; phylum Bacteroidota; class Ignavibacteria; order Kapaibacteriales; family UBA4661; genus UBA4661. Next base: position 125 of record DHLT01000167.1, read on the forward strand.
TATGCGCTGATCGACACCTGCATTTAAGCCGATATTCGACAGTGCTTGAACATCTTTCGGAAAACACGAACCACCATAACCGATACCGGCATAGATAAACTTATTGCCGATACGTGGGTCACTTCCAATTCCTTCACGTACTGCATGAATATCTGCACCAACTTTTTCACAGAGGTTGGCAATTTCATTCATGAAGCTGATACGTAAAGCAAGCATCGCATTCGCTGCATATTTTGTCAATTCCGCAGAAGCAATATCCATAACAAACAGAGCATGGCCCCGCCGAGTGAATGGTTTGTAGAGTCGCTGCAAGACTTCTTCGGCACGAGCAGAATTCACACCAATAACAATGCGATCTGGTCGCATAAAATCGTTAATTGCAGCACCCTCTTTGAGGAACTCAGGATTTGATGCAATATCAAAGGGAATATCAATTCCTCGCATTTGTAATTGGTGTGCAATACGTTCATGAACAACACGCGATGTACCAACCGGGACAGTACTTTTGGTAATAACAACTGTATACGCTTGCATATACCGTCCAATATCATCAGCAACACCAAGAACATACTGCAGGTCAGCACTGCCATCTTTATCTTGTGGTGTTCCAACTGCGATGAAGACAATCTCTGAGTTGTGCATGGCATCAGCAAGAGATGTCGTAAATCGTAATCGACCGGCTTGAGTATTCTTATGCACCAATTCTTCAAGGCCCGG
>DHLT01000167.1:1034-3380 GCA_002405405.1 Ignavibacteria bacterium UBA4661
GGTTCATAGATAGGAATGACACCTTGCTCCAAACGAGTAATTTTTTCTTGACTAATATCGACGCATGTAACAGTACTACCTAATTCTGCTAAGCATGTACCTGTTACCAATCCGACATAACCGGCACCGATGATAGTTATATTCATAAATAATTCAAATGAAATAAAGAGTAGATATCACAACCTTGGGGAGACCATCCTACGGAGAAGGGAGACTTTGAGTAGAATGCCATGTATTAGCAACGCTTTCCCCTGCAGATAACACACGATATGCAATCCGAATATCACCATCTTGTTGAGTTGACAACCCATATCGCTGCACAACTTCATCAAAATTATCTAAGCCATTTCCCCATTGCATATCGCGAGGTTTTGTATCATGTGCCAAGATAACAAGCGTTGTTTGTGAGGCGCGAAGCAGTGGTAATCGGGTAGGATCAACAATCGTCGGATAATATGCTTGAATACCAACTAAACCTGGGAATAAACGCTGTGCAATAACAAAACTTCGAGTGTCAGCAGGAAATTGTTGACGTACTGACCGGATGAGAGCATCTGCTTTGGCATATTTGAAATGATACTCTTGATACAGACGGTATCGAAAGACACTATACAGCGATATGCTGGCAAAAACAATAATGCCAAGACTCACAAGTATAGTCGTCGATTGAAAAAAACGTATCTGCCTAACCTCGACAAAGGCAACAATGATCAGCCACACAACGGGAAAAAGAAAAGCATAGTAACGTCCTTGTGCGTGATTGGCAGATTGCAAAAACATCATCATATACCCTAGCAAAATCAAAAGCAGTCCGGCTAGAACACTCCCAAACCATACGCTCAATGTTTGTGATGTACGATCTGAGCGCAGCACCCAAATAGCCCATAGTGTAGCAATAAAGCAACATACTCCAGCCATAAGTGATACAATAGGGTAGATTTCCACCATTCCCAACTTCTGCATTACAACAGACAATGTTGTTTCTAAACGCAGTGGTGCCTCCAAATACAATGCCCGCAATGCTTCAACAAACCAAATAAAAGAAAAGCCTCGATACTGCAGAGTCATTCCATCTGTGAATGCGCCAGATCCGCTCAGCAGTCGATTAGTAAACATAATGATTTGATACGTAGCCACAGGCATCAATCCGACTGTAAGACCACTGCCAATAATATGAGTCCAGCGTGTACGATGTAGCCATAAAAGAAACAATCCGATTCCGGGCAGAATAGCAACATTAGAATATCGCATTACGATCATTGCACTCAACAATGTACTAACTCCAATGAGCCTTAGAGCTACTTTTTTTGTCATACGGCTTCCTGAAGCACGATACGCTACTTCATATCGTAAAACAGCAACCGTCAGCCATGCCATAATGCTCCATGTTAATGTTGTAGTTGCATAGACACCCCATGTTACCAACAGAAGCAGGACACCCAGAACAAACAGCACTTGCCCTCTACGGGTATGTAAAATTATTGTACCTGCTGTATGCCAACCCCACAGTCCCAGTATATACGAGAAAATCATAAAAAAAACGCAAGCGGTATTAAGAGACATGCCAATCGACATCAATAACGCTAAGACACCCGAGTACCCAATGGGCCAGGCATTCATATACAAAAACTCAGGTTTGGCAACATCAATGATTTGTGCATCACGAGCAGATGTAAATCCTTGATGATGAGCAAGGTGATGTGCTGCTTGGATTTGAAATGTCTCATCAAGCCCGGGTATATAATACGATGTAAACAGTAGTGTTGCCATCAGTGGCACGATCAACACTATATTCATCCATAGCAAGGCATTCGGACTACTGAGAATTTTTTGAAGAATATTCTGTTGCAAAAAGTTTTTCATACTTATAATTGCTGGATAAGCGAGGAATATAATTCACTGTGTTTTTCAGCAACTTTTTGCCACGAAAAATGCTCTTCAATTGTTCGCTTAGCATTGTTCCCAATTCGTTCTCTTCTATCACGATCACGAAGAAGTCCAATAATTGTTTCGGCAAGTTCTTTCGGCTTATCCGGCTCTACAATTACAACATTTTCATTGTGTCGTAAAACACCTTTGCCATATGTATCAACATTCGCTGCCGCTAAAACAACTTTACCTTGCGACATCGCCTCTAGCGAAGCAATGCCCAAAGAGGTCTTTTCAGGTATGTCTTGATTGAGCCAGTGCGCTTCGATCGTTGCAATTTGCAATAATGCAAATACTTCTTTATGGGGTCGAGCGCCAGCGAAAATGACGCTATGTTCGATATGAAGTGAATGAGCAAGATCTTTAGGAAGAGATGTTGACACTGCTCCCACTTATAATAATACCGCATCAGGAAAT
>DHLT01000165.1:0-553 GCA_002405405.1 Ignavibacteria bacterium UBA4661
AATTCCCCAAGGGACAGCCCGACATGCAAAATGGTGTACCACAACTCATGCACCGTTCTGCTTGTTGATAAAGAATCGGCAAAGGATGCAGTGACTCAAATTCGTGAAAATGTGTAATGCGTTCGTTGATTGCTTGCTTTGGTGCTGAACTGCGTTCATAGCGAAGAAAGCCCAGAGGATTCATGTGTGTATTCATACGAGTGTGGGCGATGACGATGAGAAGTGAGAAGATTGCCAAAGGTTACCAGCCATACGTTTCCACTGTTCTTGCGCAAAGTGCGGTAATTCTTTCGGTACAATCACGGTAAATGCTTGGCTAGCTACAGGAAAATTCTCAAGAATTTTACGTGCTGCCGCGCTTTCAGTATAAGTATGATGACGTTCAATAAGCATTTGAAGAATCTGAAATTCTTCTTCGCTTTGCAGTCGGCGAGTGGTAATCATATCAAGATTGCATCGTGTATGTACTGTATTGTCGGCATCATAGACAAATGCAATACCACCACTCATACCTGCCGCAACATTGCGTCCGGTCATGCCGAGAATCACAACG
>DHLT01000165.1:662-2049 GCA_002405405.1 Ignavibacteria bacterium UBA4661
CCGGTCATGCCGAGAATCACAACGCCACCACCGGTCATGTATTCGCACGCATGATCGCCTGTGCCTTCTGCTACTGCCATCGCACCGGAATTACGCACGGCAAAACGTTCGCCGACTTTTCCGGCAATAAACATCGCGCCCGCTGTTGCTCCGTAGAGCAGAGTATTGCCGGCAATGACATTTTCTTCGCTTCGGAAACCTTTGGCAATCAAAGTTTTCGGTGGACGAATGATAATCGTTCCCCCCGACAAACTTTTGCCTGCATAGTCATTGGCATCGCCGATGAGTTCGAGTGTTAAACCCTTGGGAATGAATGCACCAAAGCTCTGCCCCGCACTGCCGCGAAAAGCAATGCGAATCGTATCCTGTGGCAAACCTGCACTGCCATAGCGTGCGGTAATTTCACTGCCAAGCAGTGTTCCTACGGTGCGATGCACATTGGCAATTTGCCGATGCAACTCCACACTATGTCCGTACATAAGTGCCGGCATACAATCCTGCATAAATTTTTGGTCAAGTGCTTTGCTCATGTCGTGCTCTTGCTTGCCGGTGCAATACAACGGCGATGTCGTTGCGGGCTTATGCAAGAGTGCATCCATGTCGAGCAGTTTTGCTGTTGGGTGGTCGGTCGAGACAGCTTTCAAAAATTCTGTATGTCCGATCATATCATTCATAGTGCGGAAACCAAGCAAAGCCATGTACTCACGGACTTCTTCGGCGATAAATTCAAAGAAGGTGATAATGTCTTCGGGCTTACCTGTAAAGCGTTCGCGGAGTTCGGGCTTTTGTGTGGCAATGCCTACGGGACATGTATTCAGGTGACATTTGCGCATGAGAATACATCCCGATACCACGAGCGGCGCAGTCGAGAAACCATATTCTTCTGCACCGAGTAATGCGGCAACCACTACATCGAAACCCGTTTTCATTTGTCCATCCACTTGCAAGCGCACTCGCGAACGAAGATTATTCAAGAGTAATGTTTGCTGTGTTTCTGCCAAGCCGATTTCCCATGGCATGCCGGCATGACGCACTGAAGAAAGTGGCGATGCACCGGTACCACCATCGTAGCCGGCAATCACAATGGTGTCGGCATACGCTTTGGCAACCCCTGCGGCAACAACACCTACACCTGTTTCGGCAACAAGTTTGACGGAAATGCGTGCATGAGTATTGGCACATTTCAAATCATAAATCAATTGCGCCAAATCTTCAATCGAATAAATATCATGGTGCGGTGGTGGAGAAATGAGCGTTACGCCGGGAATTGAATGACGCACGCGGGCAATCTCTGCATCAACCTTGAAGCCGGGTAATTGACCGCCTTCGCCGGGCTTTGCCCCTTGCGCAACTTTGATTTGTAATTCATCGGCATTGACAACATACT